>NZ_DASSYD010000113.1:0-4495 GCF_035703485.1 Dokdonella sp.
AAAAGGTGCCGAAATCGGCAAAAATCGGACCAAAAAACCCAAAATTCACGAATCTCGGCGATAGACGCAACTGGAAGGCAGACTAAAAAACCGAAGAGCATCATTCCACTTTGAAATTCGACTTATTCAGACCCTCCCTAGAGAGAGCTGCAGAATGCTGATACAACGTTTTGGCGATTCTGAGCAATCTTGCAACTACGAAAGTGCGGGCAACCAAATGCAAGGTATCTGGGACAGGTACTACTCGATCCAAAATGACATCGGTGAAGCGTTAGATGTGGTGGTCGAGCTGCTTTAGAAACCCGAGTCAGATTGCACCAGTCAAAGTGCTCTTGATCGCCTGCGCGGACGCACTCGCAGACCGGGCGATTGAAGCCCGGCAAGCTGCTAGACCACGATTTTCGGGGGGAAATCCGCCACCGAGCCGAACAATGCCTCGGCGCGCATCTTGAGTGAAGACAGTTGCCTCTGAATCGCGATCACGTCCTCAATCAGCTGAGTTCGGGCCGCGCGCTGTTCGTCGGCCAGTGATCCTTCGAGAGATGTCAGGTTGACGCAGATTGCAGTGAGCGTATGCAGATCATTGGTCGCGCCGCGCGCGGCAACTGTCGCTTGTCGTATGGATTCCATCTCGTGGCTCCGGGTCAAAAGAGCTCGCGCAGTCCGCGACAGCTCCCTCGGGGGAAAGGGCGCTTCGCAGGGCCAACGCGAGCAATACCAGCTTGTCCGCTTGCGTCTGCGCCCGATATGGCAAAGCGCAGCGACCGTGTGTAGGAAATTTCCTACACCGTTCATCCTGTAGTTTGGCGCGGCAACGGATCTCGGAATCGGGGCAAGACACAAGATGCACGAGCAGCGTCGGTCCGCCGGTCTTTGCAGGTCTACAAAGCCTTTGCATCACCCATGCGCGCATAGGGAAACAACGGCAATCGGGCGATACTGCTTTGCCCATCCCCTGAAGTTGCCGTCGCCTGGATCTGTTCGGCACGTCGAGCCGCCAGCAGATAGCCTTGCTCGGTGGCGCGTGCCTGCAGGGAGCGCAAACGCAGGGATCGCTCGGCACTGTCGCCAAGCCAGGCGTCTGCCCACTCCACATCAAAGCCGAGTGTGCGATCCGAGAACGACTGACTGGCTGCCTTGACCTTGTCGAGTGAGCGCCGTGCGTCGTCGGTTTTGCCGCGGGTCAATTGGGCGTCGATGACCAGCAGCCAGGCGCGTGCCTCATCACGGGCTTCACCCAGCGCGGCGAAACGCCGGGCGAGCGTCTCGGATGCGACTTGCACGTGAACCGGGTCGGCGCCGGTGAGCAAGTCATTGCGCAGCAGTTCGAGTTCACTCAGCGCTATCCAGCCCTCACTCCCATCATGCTTGCGCAAAGCAAGCGCCTGCGCTTGCAGTTGACGCGATTCGGCAAGCTTGCCCAGTGCCAGCGCGATCTGCGCTTTCATCGCCAGCACATGCGAACGGCTTAGCGCAGATGCCGACTCCACTTGTGCAACTTCATCCATTGCCCGACTTGCTGCGCCCGCGTCACCGGAAATCAGCGCGATATCCGCTTGACCGACCGCCGCGCGGAGGGCGAGATCGTCCTGGCCATCCGCTTGCCAGGCATCACCGGCTTCCTTGTAGTAGTCCCTGGCCACGCCGAGCTTGCCATCGCGGGATGCGCCAAGTGCAAGGTTGTAGGCCGTGCGCGCCTGTGGGCCCGACAGGTGCAGATCGCGAAAGAAGGCTAGTGCACGGGTGTTGAGTTCGACGCTACGTTCGAGCTGGCCCTGGCTCGAAGCCGAGGCGGCCAGGTTGCCAAGACAGGTGGCCTGACCGCGGCGGTCACCCAGTGCTTCAAACGTTTCCAGCGCCTGCTGCCATTGCTGCTCGGCTTCGGCAGTGCGCTTCTGACGCATCAGGGCGAGACCGGCATTGACCTGCAAGGCCACATGGCGGCCGGCACGCCCGCTGGTCCGCGCCAGGGCGAATGCCTGAGCAAAGGATTGTTGTGCACGATCCGTGTCGTTGCGCGCGATCGCCGCAATCGCATCGGCATTGAGCCAGCCGATCGACAGATCAGGGTCGCCCCAACGATCAATTGCCGGCTTGATTCGCTGCAAAGTGGCGTCCGCTTCGTCGACCTGACTCGCCAAAGCCTGCACCAGGGCCGCGTCGATACCGATCCGTGCTCGCGGCAAAGCGGCTGTGAAGTCGGACTGGAGCTGATCAAGTATTTGCTGCGCATCGACGAGATGTCCCTGCTCGCGCAGTAGCTGGACGCGGCGCAGGCGCAGATCGAGCAGCGAGCCCACATCGACACGCGTCGACCAGGCCTCGTCGGTCTCGGCAAGCAGGCGGGCGGCTTCCGCAATTTGTCCTTGCCCGTTCAGCGCCGCTGCTTGTTCCAGTGCTGCGGAGACGGCCAGTTTCAACAAATCGTATTGCTGGGCGATCTGCAAGGCCGCTGCGGCTTCGCGCGCGGCCATTGCGAAATCGTTATCCAGACGCGCGATCCGGGCGCGCAGCAAGGTCAGTCGCGGATCATTGCGAGCAGCCGGCAAGGCCGCCAGTTGTGCCAGCGACTTGCGCGCAGAATCGCCTTGCAGGGAATCGATTTCGCTCTCGACCAGATGAATCCGGCTCTCGACATCATCGGGGTAGAGATCGGCGAGCGCACGATACGCCGCCGCTGCGGTCGCCGGCTCAAAGCGCAGCGTCGCCACCTCGGCCTGCAAGCGCAGATGCTGGCCAAGCGGCAGCGATAGCTTGCGCACGAGCTCACTCTCAAGCAACGCAATGGCCGAATCACGATCGCCGGACAACACATACGCCTTGATCAAGGCGGCGTTCATCCACTGCGGTTTGCCGAGGCGCGCATGCAATCCCGCGAGAGTCGGCACCGCCTGTTCCGCGTGGCCGGCGCTGATCGCACTCAACGCCCTCCAGTAGTCCGCTCCGTCCTGCACGCCAATCTTCTGCTTCTCATCGCTGTCGTCGAGTGGGGCGATGCGCAATGCGGTCGCGATCACCGACCCTGCCTTGGCGACGAGGGCGCCCAGATTCTCCGGACTGCCCTCGATCCTGCGACTGACCACGACACGCCCATCGGCCAGGTCAATCAGACTCAGATCGAGGGTCAACGCCCCATCGGCCTCGACGTGCCAACGTCCTCCCAAGGCATGATCGGCATCGAGAAGATCATGTGCCTGATGTTGCCAGCGAACATCTTGCGCACTGTCGGCCAGACCGAGGGCATCACTGCGCAACAGACGCAATCTCGAATTCGCCAGATGCTGTCCGAACAATTCCAGTGCGGCCGGCGCGACCCAGGGCGGCACACCTGCATCTGCCGGCAGCACAGCGAGAACCAGCGCATTCGCGTGAGGCGCCGGTGTCGCACGCGAAGCTGTATCGGTAACGCGAAAAAGGACTGGGGCGATCCACACTGCAATCAGCAGGATTGATGCAGCCGCGATGCTCCAGGCCAGCCAGCTCCATTTTCTTGCAGAAAGTTGATCTGACGGCGCGGCCTCAGTTTCCTGCTTTGCGAACGCGCTTGCCACAGCCTCGACTCTCGGCCCGCTATCGAGCTGAACCGGAGCAAGGAAGCGGTAGCCGCGCCCGTGCCGAGTCTCGATGAATTGCGGCGATTGCGCATCATCGCCGAGCGCGCGACGCAATTCGCTGATCGACTGCGGCACCGCGTTTGTCGCCAGCGCGGTTCGGCCCCAGACCTCATCGAGCAAGGTATCGCGGGAGAGCAGAGCTGGCGCGCGCTCGATCAGAAGTTGCAGCAGGCGGAATGTCTGACGGCGCAGCGCAACCACTTCGCCAGAACGAAGCAGCTCACCGGTTTCCGCATCGAGGGCGAAATCACCAAAAGAGTAGCGCATGACCGCAGTGTACCCGCGGCCATGTGCGAATCAACAACCGGCAGTGCGACATGCGTCCGACTCGGAGATGAAGGCTCTTCCCTGAGCATCCCGCTCCCTGGCGCTAATCGGACTCGGCGCAGCGCGACTCAGTCGAAGCCATCGGCGAAAAGCATATCGCTCTGCGCGACCACGATGTCGACATTGTTGAGGGCCTCTGCCTCGAAACTGCGGGCAACCAGGCGGTAGGTTCCGGGCCTATCGAAGGTCAATCCCGGGAAAGAGGCGACGCCTGCAATGGTCGTAGCACTGGCGCCCCCGAGAATCGCACCGCTGGGTCCTGATCCCTGGGCGATTGCCAGTGTGACCGGCGTGCCGTCCGGGACTGGCTGAGCGAGGAGATTGACCACACCGACTTTGAACACCGGCGTCACCGGCTGATTTTCGATGGCCGTACTGGCCTCTTGCAGGAATTCAAGATCCGAGGAAATTTTCGCGCCTTCGCTCAGGTAGACGCGAAGAGAGTCGAACTGAAGATGCGCGTTGGTTTGCGCGCCATTGTCGATGCTGTAGAGGATCCCGCCTATGCCGCGCGTGACAACGCCGTGGGCACGTTCGCGGATCAACGGCATGCC
>NZ_DASSYD010000188.1:0-22068 GCF_035703485.1 Dokdonella sp.
AACCAGCTGCGCGGAGACATGCCCTCGGCACACCATCCCGAATCACAGATCGCCGGAGAGTAACACTTGTGCAGAAATTACCCGACACCGATTGCCAACGCGGATTGGAATGCGGCGACCGGCGAAAGCTCGTGGTACCAGAACTGCGTGCCCTTGCCAGACCTGATCTACGCCAATGGCTTTGAACCCTGACGCGTATCGTCACGTAGCCGATCATACGTGGACCCGCATGCAGGCATCCGGGTTCCTTCACGCCTGCAGACGGATGCATGACATTCCGAATGGCGCACGCCACAACGGGCTGGATTCAAGACCAGCTCAATGCGAGACTGAATCCAGAGCGCTGGAAAACTGGAGGAAGCGATTGACCCTTCCCGTTGTCGACAGACGGGCGTGGGCGGGCGAGCGCTTGAAGCCCCCGTTTGCTGGCAACCAGAACGATTGCGGTTCCACGATCAATCCTGTTTCGGCCAGCCGCCGCCCGGCACGCCGTAATTTCGCATCAGCGCGGCATAGGCGGGCAGTTCGCGCAGGTGATCCAATGCCGGGCTGACCTACAGAACGACGAATACTTCGCCGCGTGCTTTGAGGATATCTTCGAGCAGATCCAGTGCTTCGTCATCCCGGCCGCGCGCGGCGAGTTGCTCGAAGTCGAAGAAGCGGTACAGCGGCAGGCCGATTTGGCGATACGGTTGGGCGTGGTCGGCGACGGCGCGCCAGAGTGCGGCCGGCCCCTCCGTTTCGATTGCGTGCTGCAAGGCCTGCTGCTCGGACGCATCGAGTTTTGCGAGAAACGAGTGGTGCTTGGCGCGCAGGAGCGCGGCTTCGATCGGCTTGCCGGAGCGGGCGAGGGCAAAGGACCCATACAGGGTGTGCCAGGTGAAATCGGGGGCCAGCAGTTGAGCTTGCCGGTAGGCGTCGAGCGCGTCGTCGTAGCGTTCGGCATGGGTCAGGATCAGCGTCTTGACCCCGAGCAGCAGGGCGGAATACGGCTTGATCGCGAGCGCGCGGTTGATGTTCTCCACCGCCGCGTCGTAGTCGCGGGTCACGGTCTGCATCTCGGCCAGGTGCTGGCGCGCGGCGATGTTTCCGGGGTCGAGCGCCAGAGCGCGTTGCAACAAGCCGATGGCGGCTTCGAAATTCCAGTCCCGCAGGGCCAGTACCTCCGCCTTGGCCGCGATCGCCTCGCTGTGATCAGGATCGAGCTCCAGCGCGCGTTCCGCAGCAGCCATGGCTTGCGCATAAGCCGATTCCGCCGGCATCCCGTTGTACTGGATCTGGTGGATGAAGCTGAGCGCCAGTCCGGAAAATGCATCGGCGTAGGCGGGATCCTGCTCCACCGCCTGCTTGAACAGTTGGTGCGCCTTCCTGACGCCCTCCACCGAACGTCGCTGCACGAACCAGCGCGCCTGAGCCTGCAGGCGATAGGCTCTCGGATCGGCGGGATAGTCTTGTGCTGCCTTCCCTGCCGGCGCCTCCAGCGCCGCTCCCAGCGAGCTCATCACACTGGCCACGATGCCATCGCGGAAGGCCTGCTCCGATCCGGGATCTTCTTCAAGCGTGATCGTCCACAGCAGTTCGCGGGTGGTGGCAACCACGAGACGCAGTTCGACGTCAATGCGTGACCGCTTCTCCACTGCCGACCCCGTGAGTACGGCATCGGCACCGCTCTTTCTGGCCAAGGCCAAATAATCAGCGGTGCCGCCTTCGGCTTCATCGCCCTTGGGCTCGGGTAGCATCAGCACCCGATGCTTTCCGCGCTTGAGCAGGGCGCTGGCTACGGCTTCGTGCACGTCGTGAATCAGGTAGCGATGATCATCCGGCACATCCCTGTCCGCCAGCGGCGCGATGGCGATGACGTTCAATCGAGCCAGTGCCGCTGGCTGCGCGCCTGCCTGCGGCTTGTCTTCACCCTGTCGTGACCATAGCGCGGTAGCGGAAATCACGACCAGGGCGAGCATGGCCGCTGCGATCCAGTGATGTTTACTCGACCCTGCTAAAGGCAGCGTTGTTGCCGAAGCAGGCTCGTCGTGTCTATCCGCTGACACGTCATCACCCTGCTCAGGAGACTTTTCGATGAGGTCTTCCGGCGCAATCAGGCGCTCATCGGAAATCGGAGTCACCGGCGCGATCAGGCGGTAGCCTCGCGATGGAACCGTGCGGATGTAGGCAGGGTTGCGCGCATCATCTTGCAGATGCTGGCGCAGCAGAGAAATTGCGCGGGCAATCACCGAGTCACTGTGATGCAGCGAACCCCAGACCGACTGCAAGATCTCGTCCTTGCCCAGGGTCTGCTCGGGATGTTGGCTCAGAAATACCAGCAGGTCCATGACCCGCGGCTCCAACGTCACGCGCTCTTCGCCACGGACGATGCAGTTCTCGCCGACATGGATCTGCCATTCACCAAGCTGGAAGCTATTCGACAAAGGATCGCTCATAGCGCAATCAACGTGTGACAGTTGACGCTCCTGAAGTTGAGTTTCTGCCGGTAATTAATGCATTAAGCAAATCATCATGAATTCCTCAGGAAAGCATAAAGCACGCGCGTCGGCGCGTGTACACACTGCCGTCTCGTTTCCGAGGACGCAGAACCATGCCTTCATCAAATGCTTGTCGCACGCTGCCGAGATCGCAGCATCCAGTTTCAGGTTGGCTTGTTGCTTGCCTGGCATTCCTGTTGTTATGGCCAGTAGCGGCGCTGGCGGCCATCTTCAACGTCAACGTCACTGTGTCCGATGCCGCGGACGACAACGTCAATGACGGTGTCTGCCGGATTGCCGGGCTGGACGGTTTTTGCACTCTGCGCGCAGCGGTGATGCAGGCCAACGCCAGCCCGGGCCCGGATATCATCATCTTGCCAGCGGGTGCCACGATCGTGCTCACCATCACTGGCAATTCCGAATTCCTGCCGGCCTCAAAGGGTGATCTGAACGTGCTCGAGAACCTGGTGGTCATGTACAGCGGCATCAATCCGGATGATTACCCGCTGATCGACGCCAGCGGCCTGGACGACCGTGTATTCGATGTCTTCCAGGGCGAGTTCTTCCTGACCCATGTGCGGATCACCGGTGGCAGCCGAAGCGAACCCGGTGGTCGTGGCGGCGCCATCTTCATCGGTCCGCTGGCCACCAGCACCACGCTTACCGGGATCGAACTGTTCGGCAACAATGCCGCGCATGGTGGCGCCGTCTACAACGATGGCAGCGAGCTCGTCGTGATCGACAGCAGTCTCCATAACAATGCCACTTCCGAACATGGCGGGGCTCTGGTCAACCACTGTGGTAGTGCAACCATCGAACGCAGCTCGGTCTACCAGAACAGCAATTTCGGCAGCTTTGGCGAATCCCTGCACAATGTCCGCAACAATGCCGCCGACAGTGGCGTTTGTCGGCTTGATGTGCGCAACAGCAGCGTGCTGGAAAGCAGCGGCTTCGGGGTGTTGAGCCAGGGCGGTACCCTGAATCTCACCAGTAGCACGATCGCTGAGAACCTGGATGGCGGCATCCGCGTCGGTCCCGACGCAGCGGGACAGACCCTGGGCGAGCTGCGCATGCGCAATTCGGTGATTGCCGAAAACGCGTCGGCCAATTGCCAACTGATAGGCTCCGGCTGGAACACCAACGGCTACAATGCCGCCGACGATGGTTCCTGCGGACTGGCCAGCGGCTCGACCAACATTGTGCTGCCCAGCCTAGGCCTGCTCGCGGCCGGGAACGACAGCGAATCCTGGCAGCGCTTCAAGCGACTGGACGCGAACAGTCCCCTGCTGGATTCCGCACACCCAGTCACTGGCGGCGTCGGCTGTCCGGAGGAGGATCAGCGCGACAAGCCCCGGCCAAAGCAGGGCAGCATCGATGGTTCGGTTCGCTGTGACGTCGGCAGTATCGAGATGCAGGCGGTGCAGGGCGAGGTTCCGATATTCGCTGACGGGTTCGAGATGATTGTCCAATAATGAACCCATTTCCTCGAGTACAAAACCACCAGCAGCCATCACGACTGTCATGGTTGCTGTTGCTGATGTCGCCGCTATTGCAGGCCAGTAATCTCTACGTGTGTGATTGCGCCGAGAACAGCCTGCCGGCCTGTGTTGCGGGAAATGACGGCAACAGTGGTGACAGTTAGGGATCCCCGTTGCAGTCCTACGAACAGGCGCGACTTGCCTTCGCCGGCCTTGCTGCCGGCGAATCCATTCGCTTGTGCCGTGGCGGCGCATGGAGCGTGACAACGAGCGCCGATCGCTGGGTCAATGCCGATTGCCGTGCCGACATGCCGTGCACCGTTGGCGCCTATACGCCGAACTGGGCCAATGATGAAAGCCCGCGACCGTGGATCGAGCGACTCACCGACAATCACGGCTTTGCGCTTCAGGACGGCGGCAATGCCGATCACGAAGAAGGCTATGTGTTCGAAGACCTGCATGTCAGCAGCAATCAGGGCGAGACGGCATCTTCCAGCGGCTTCCTGTTGCAAAACGACATCGACGATGTCGTGATTCAGCGTGTCACCATCGAGGGTTTCCGCATTGGCGTCCATCTGGCCGGCTCCAATGATTGCAGCGGCGATCCACAGTGTGACGGCAGGAACGACCGCATCGTCCTGCGCGACGCACTTGTCGAAAGCAACCGCAGTTTCGGCTGGCTAGGCAGCTCGGATGGCAGTCAGGTTCTGGATAGTACGTTCTCCAACAACGGGTCAATGGCCGTCTTCGACCACAACCTCTACGTCAGCGGTGTCAGCAACGGCATGCGGATCAGCGGCAACCGCTTGTACCGGGCAACCCTGGATTCAGGTGGCAACTGCAGCGCCGTATCGCTGGTCGTGCATGGCAAACAGAGCAACCTGCTGATCGAAGGCAACGACATCGAGGAAGACTTGGGCAAGGTGGCGCCGGGCTGCTGGGGTATCGCGGTAGACCCCGGCTACACCGAAGCCGAAGGTTTCACTGACGTGACCATCCGCGGCAACCGGCTGCACAACGTCGGGCGCATCGCCATCGGTGTCGCCTCGTGTCAGCGCTGCGTAATCGAGAACAACCTCATCGTGCAGGAGAATGCCACTACCGACTTCGACAGCATCGGCATCGCCGCGCCGGATCGCAGCCGCGCGGCGAACGACTTGCCGATGGACGCGATCACTGTCCGCAACAACTCGACCTACTTCGGCCCGAACGCCGCAGGGTACGGCATTAGCCTGAATGAGGAAGGTGGCGCACACCTGCTGGTCAGCAACGCGATCCACTACGCGGGCTCGGGCACGTTTGCCTGCTTCGATGTCGACCTGTTGCCGACGCGCTACCTTGCCATGGACTACAACCTCTGCTTCACTCCATCGACGATGGGCGCCGACTGGGTGCGTGACACAGCGTCCCTTGGCGAATGGCAAGCGGCGACCGGATTCGACATCCACTCCGGCTCCGTCGATCCGGGATTCATCGGTCCCGCCGCAAGCGACCTGCGCCCGGCTTCGATGGTTTCCGCGATGGTCGACCAGGGTGACCCGCTGTACTCGAGTGGCGCCGACGTTTCCGGCCATCCGCGCGATGCTGCCCCCGATATCGGCGCATGGGAGTGGGTGTCCACGATGTCGGATCTGATCTTTGCGGACGGATTCGATTCGTAGCGCCGACTCGATCATCTCGGGTTTGGCCGGGGACGGGACGGTCTTGCGCCCATGGCCGTCCATCGGTCGATGGTTTCGTGACTAATGAATGCCGAGAGCGTGTTCTGAACGGGTTCTGACCTCCCTTCCTCCGGTCGCCCCCGGAATCAGCTCCGGGGCGGGCTCTGGGCACGCCGAAAGGCGTTCCCGGAAGCGATCGTCCCGGATTCATGCGCCAGAATTCGCGCCCTGAGCGATCCCTAAGCTTTTCCTAAGCCTGCCATCATGTCGGGTTGGCGCGTGCAAGCAACAATCGCCGGACGTCTTTCACCGCGATGCCGAATCATGATGCCGCGCCTAATTGTTCCGTTGTTGTTCTGCCTGCTGTTCGCGCCGATGTCCCATGCTGCGATCTTCACGGTCAACGTCACCGTCCAGGATGCCGTCGACAACGATCCCGGTGATGGCGAGTGCCGGATATCGAGTGGCAATTTCTGCACCCTGCGCGCGGCGGTCATGGAAGCGAACGCCACGCCAGGGACCGACATCATCGTCCTGCCGGGCAACTCGAGCATCACCTTGAACATCACAGGCAGCGGCAACAGTGCGGCGACCGGCGACCTCGACATCAAGGAATCGGTGGTGATCGGCACCTTTATCGTGCCGGACGACGAATTGCCCGTCATTGATGCATCAGCCCTCGGCAATCGCATCTTCGACGTCCGTCCCGGGACCGCGCTGTTCACCCTGCAGCGCGTGATCCTGCGTGGAGGCGAGGCCACGGCAGGTGGTGCGATCTACGTTCGCGACGGCGTCGACGAAGTGACCGTGACGCGGGTGAAGTTCGAACACAATGCCGCCGACGAGTACGGCGGCGGCATCTACAACCTCAGTGCGCGACTGACGATCGAGGACAGCGTGTTCAACGAGAACAATGCCGGGTTCGGTGGCGGCGCGCTGATCAACGACTGCGGCATCGTCAGCGTCCGGAAGAGTTCGTTCTGGAAAAACGAGTACCCGGGCGACACCTTCATCACCAGCACCGTCCTGGCCGATCGCCAGCTCAGCCTGCGTCACACCTGCGTCACGACCTTCACGACCGTCAGCATCAGCGACGGCGACGGTCAGGCGCTGCTGATACGCAACGCGACGAGCGCCGACGAGATGAAGGTCAGCTTCGGGAGCTCGACCCTCAAGAACAATTTCCGGGCGATCGAGCTCGATGGCGCCGATGCCATCATCCTGGTGATCAACTCGGTGCTGGCCAGTACGAACGCAGCGCTCAATTGCAGCTTCGACGGCGTCGCCAGCGCGCATCCGCTGAGCAAATTCAATATCGAGACCGGTCACAGCTGCCAGGGCATTCTCGGTTCGCCGGGCTGGACCGATACCGATCCGGGCCTGGACCGGTTGGGGGGCGATGGCTGGCACAGGTCGTACGTTCCCCAGCCCCCGGACACGGTGATCGACGTCGACATCTATTGCGACGGAACCGACCTGATCGGTCGCGAGCGGCCCCAGGACGGCGACAACGACGGCCAGGCGCTCTGCGATGTCGGCGCGGTGGAATACATGCGCGACGACGTCATCTTCAAGAATGGCTTCGACGGCTGATCCTGCCATTCGGCCCATCCTGTTGATCGGGTAACGGCCGCGCCAGATGCGAATCATCCAGACTCGAGCGGGCTTCGGGCTTCGGGCTAAGCGCGGTGCCCTTCGGTTTCCACTCAGGCAATGACCGCGGCACTGCTGGCGCGGGCGCTTCGACGTCAGGTTGGCGACCCCGATCGAGTTCGAATCGATCGAGCGGCATCGCGAATCGTCAGCTTCTCGTCGTCGTCCAGTCGACCCAGATTGCGCACCTGCAGGGCCATGTGCGGGTTCTTCGCGAGCCGATCGGCGTGGCGCATCAGGAAGTCCCGGTACAAGGTCGTGAACAGGCAGGCGGTTTCGCCGCTGCGTTGCTTCGGGTCGTAGCGGCAGCCCTTGCAGTAGCCGCTCATGCGGTCGATGTACTGGCCTGTCGCCGCATAGGGCTTGCTCGCCATCAGGCCGCCGTCGGCAAACTGGCTCATGCCAAGCGTGTTCGGCAGTTCGACGCATTCGACCGCGTCGACGTAGACGGCCAGATACCAATCATGGACCTGCTTCGGTTCCACGCCGAGCAGCATCGCGTAGAGGCCGGTGACCATCAGACGCTGGATGTGATGGGCATAGCCGAACTTGAAGGTCTGGCCGATCGTGTCGGCGAGGCCGTGCTTGTCGGTGACACCAGTCCAGTAGAACGCGGGCAGATCGACGCTCGCTTCAAGTGCGTTCGATTCGAGATACTCGGGCATGCGGGTCCAGTAAATGCCGCGAACGTATTCTCGCCAGCCGAGAACCTGACGCAAGAAGCCTCGACGCTGGAGAGAGGGGCGTCTCCTTTCTCGTAGGCGTCAATTGCGGCGGCAACGACTTCGCGCGGATCAAGCAGCTTGAGGTTGAGCGCGGCTGGCAGGTGCGAGTGGTAGAGCCAGGGCTGGCCGGGCCACATCGCATCCTGGTAGCGGCCGAACTGCGGCAGGCGTTCGCGCACAAAGTGGGTCAGCGTTTCGAGAGCCTGATCGCGAGTCACCGGCCAGACGAACGAATCGAGCGAACCCGGATGATTAGCGAAGCGTGACCCGACGAGATCAAAAACCTCGCGAGTCAGCGCATCCGGTTTGAAGCACGCCGGCTCGGGCACGTCGCGAGGGCCGTCGTTGTCGAAGGCGCCGCGGTTGTCCGTACCAAAGTTCCATTGACCGCAGATCGGTTGCACGCCATCCATGAAGATGTCGCGGCGCTTGCGCAACTCTCGGTAGAAATACTCCAGACGCAGCGTCTTGCGGACGCTGGCGTGCGCCGCGAACTCGCGGACCGTCACAAAGAAGTGCCGGTCATCGCATAGCTCGAGTTCGAGCCCTTCGTCACGAGCCATGGCGCGCAGACGCTGCAAGACACGCCAATCGCCGGGTGCGGTCATGACAAGGCGTTCGGGTCGAACGGACGCAATGGTCGCTTGTAGTGCCGTGCCGAGATCGACTACTGCATCGGGCGCGTCGAGGCGTTGGTAGATCAGCGGCCGGCCGACGTCGCGCAGGGTGACGGCAAAGTGGCGCATCGCCGTGTGAAACAGCACGATGCGCGATTTCGACGTCCAGAAATGAGTCGACTGCCTCGGCAGCCTCGGCCATCCAGACTGTGTCGCACGCTACATCGAATCCGTCGAAGGCGCTGGCGGCAGCATCAAGCTGGTCTCCGAGCACGATGACCAGCGAGCGAACAGGGGTCTCTTTCATGTGTCGAGGATACCGGGACATACCGTCATGCAGTCGCACGATCTCTGGATATGAGACACAGGCGAACGACTATCGCCCTGCAGTCTTGGCTGCGTTTTCCCTCCGTTGGATCACGTTTCGACGCGGCCCGCTATCAGCGAGCCGCGCCGTCTTTTTACTTGTCAGTCTTGGCCGGTCGCGAGAAATCAGCGCCAGGTTTCCACTGCGGGAAGGTTGATTCGTCGGCGAGTTTGCGCCCGACCGCGTAGAGCAGATCGAGATCCTCGATGACGCCGCGGTAGTCCCAGTTCGGGTCGTAGTTGTCGCCGGGCTTGTGATAGCGGTTGGCCGTGTAGTCGTCGGCCGCCTTGCGTCCGGCCTCCTCACCGCCCTCGACCAGATCCAGACCACTCATCGCGTACAGGGCCGGGACTCCGGCACGGGCGAAATTGACGTGATCGGAGCGGAAGAAGTAGCCCTTTTCCGGCGATGCGTCGGCAGTGACCACGCGTCCCTGGGACTTCGCCGCCGCTTCGGCGTATTCGTCGAGCTCGGATTGACCCAAGCCGATCACGGTGAGATTCTTCGCCGGCCCGTTGATCGGCAGTGCATCGATATTGATATTGGCAACGGTCTTGTCGAGCGCAAATGGCGAATGCGCGACAAAGTACTGCGCGCCAAGCAGGCCCGATTCCTCAAGCGTAACCGCGGCGAATACAACCGAGCGTTTCGGTGGGGTTGGCTGGTGCACAAAGGCTTCGGCAATTTCCATGATGCCGGCAACACCGGTCGCGTTGTCGATGGCGCCGTTGTAGATCTGGTCACCTTCCAGACTTTCGTCCTTGCCGAGGTGATCCCAATGCGCGGTGTAGACGATCGCCTCGTCAGCACGTTCACTGCCAGGCAGTACGCCGATCACGTTTTCCGAGCTGGTCGTTTCAACGACGCTGTGATACTCGACCGAGAGCGTGGCGTCGAGTTCGACCGGCTTGAAGCCGCGCAGGTCGGCACTCTTCTTCAACGCGGCAAAGTCAGCGCCAGCGCTGGCGAACAACCGGGTCGCGGCGTCCTCGCTGAACCAGCCGGCAGTTTCCAGGCGCGGCGCGGGATCTTCGCTGGCCGGCAAGGCCAGTTGCGGTCCGGACCAACCGTTTTGCACAACTTCCCATGGATAGCCGGCTCCCGGTGTTTCATGGACGATGAACAACGCCGCCGCACCCTTCCGCGCTGCCTCCTCGTACTTGTAGGTCCAGCGTCCGTAGTAGGTCAGGGTCTTGCCTTTGAACAATTCCGCATCGTCATTGCCCCAACCCGGATCATTGACCAGCACGATGACGGTCTTGCCCTTGACGTCGATGTCGGCATAGTCGTTCCAGTCCGGCGCATCGACGCCATAACCAGCAAAGATGATCGGTGAGTCGACCAGCTTCACATCGAGGCTGCCGTTCAAGCTGTTGATGACACTGTCCTTGCCGATCCCAAAATCCGACTCGCCCTTGGCGCCCTTGACCTTGATCTTCACATCGGCGGGATTCTGCAGGGTTGTCTGCACCATCGGCACGGTCTGGAACCAGTTGCCGTTGTTGCCAGGCTTGAGGCCGATTCGCTCGAACTGATCCTTGATGTAGGCCGTGGTCACCCGCTCACCGATGGTGCCGGGTTGGCGGCCTTCGAACTGATCGGAAGAGAGCTTCTTGAGGCGCGCAGCAAAATCCTCGGCCTTGATCTGCGCCGAAAATTTACCGTCCGGGGTTGGCACTACAGGTGCCGGTCGACTATCAGCAGCTACCGTTTCGGCAGGGCTCGGGGCTGTCGTCGGTGCTTCCTGCTGCCCGCAGGCAACCAGTGTCAGCAACATCGAGCAAGCAATCAAGGGACGCATCATAGTGGGGCTCCGAAACCATAAACGACCCATTCTAGACGTCCGCGCGATGTTCTGCTGGTGCTTGTCGGCCATGCCGCGGAAAGGTGCAGAGGAATCTCAATGCCAGTGCATTCTTCGACCAGCAATGGTCTGGCGGAGAAACCCCTCTGCTCCTTTGACTTCCTGCTCAGCGAGCGACGCTCGAGTTGACGATGACTTCGACGCGGCGATTCTGCTGGCGTCCGGCTTCCGTTGCATTGCTTGCAACCGGATAGTCCGGTCCGAGGCCCCGGGCGGTGATCTTGCCCGGATCGACATCATGGGTGACCAGGTAGGCGCGTACCGAATCGGCGCGGCGGTTGGATAAATCCATATTGTGCTCACGAGAACCGGTAGAATCAGTATGACCCTCGATGGTGATGCTGGCCTCCGGATCCTTGCGCAAAGCGTTGGCAAGCTGATCGAGTGCACGTGTGGCTCCCGGCTTGATCGCGGCACGATCCACCTCGAACAACACATCGCCGAGGGTCACGACCAGACCGCGTTCGGTTTCTTTGGTCTGCAACTCGGTCAGCTGTGCACGCATGACATCCAGCTCATTGCGTGCTGCGTTGGCCTCGGCGCGAGCAATCTCGGCACTGCGGCGTTCCTCACTGGCGGTGGCCAGCGCCGCATTGGCAACTCGGCGCGCGTTCTCGGCCTCACGGCTGCGCACATCCACCAGCAATCGATCGCGCTCGACACCGAGCTCCTTTCCGCGTTGTTCCGCATAACGCGCCAGGCCAATCGATTCGGCGGTTTGCACCAGACGATCGGCGATATAGATGCCGTGACGGAACATCGGCTCATCAAGACGACGACCTTCATTGGACATCATGTCGACCGCATTCTGAGCCTTGCTGATCTCATTCACCGCGTTGGGTGCAATACGCGGATCGGCACGCAAGTTGCTCAATTGATTGTCGAGCCGGACGATTTCCGGCGGTGGCCCTTTTGGCACGCTGGCGCAGGCGGCAAGCACAAGCGCGCCGAGGATGGGTGTCAGTCGAATCATGGAAAATTTCATGGCTCAGCTCCCCGGTCGGTTGATTTCACGACGCAGCGTTTCGATGCTGGCCTCGATTTCCGCAGTCGCTGCGGTGGCACGCTTCTCACGGGCTCTCGCCGAAGCCAGATTGGCATCGACCTCGGCCTTCTCGGCACTCATCGCGCTCTGTTTCCATTGACGACGCTCCAGCGCGCCACTTGCAGAAGCGAGGTTGCCTTTCGCAGCATTCATTTCTACGGGTGCATAGGTTGCCGCATCGGCGGCTTCGGCCCCTTGAACGGCGGCTTGCGCCTTGGCGTAGAGGATATTGGCGTTGTCGCGATCGGATGCGAATGCGATGCCGCACCAGAATGTGGCGAGCAATAGCAGTGCGAGGCGTATTCTCATGGTGTTCTCCCTGTTGTCGGAACGGTCGTTGGGTGAGGCATTCGACCGATTTTCAAAGCGGGAACCTGTTGGATTCCGGCCACGACTATTCCGCGCTCAGGGTGAACCTGAATGAAATTCAGGGGAGATTACAGTTGCTGAATCAATCATTCATCCAGAAGATACGAATAAAGAACTATAGACAATGGTCTGTCGCAAGCGATTGCGGATGTAATGACCCGATCGAGCGCGATGCCAAAAAGGGGCAAAAAATGGGATGGTCCAATCATCGCGGTCATAGACAACTCGTCGTTATATGGCCTCAGATCTACCCCATAAAGTGTCCGAATTCCTACCCTTCGGACACTTTATGCCAGTATTGGCAAAGTAGCCGCATTCTGGGGGCTACCTGACGACATCCATCAGCTTGCCGAAGCTATCGACGACGTCGTAACGGACGTTCTCAGGCGCGAATTGGCGGTTCATCTTGTCGAAGAACTTACGCGCACATTGAATCTTGGTCTTTTCAATCTCACGAAGTTCCATCGATGACATGGAGCCTTTGGTCTCGGCGACGAAGTAAATGTGCTTGATCGCCCCTTCCTTGAACGTGATGGCCCAATCCGGGTTGTAGTCCCCGACAGGGGTGGGAATCAGGAAGCCGCGCGGGAGCTTCGCATACACGACCACGTCTGCGCTGGTATCCAGCTCCTTCACGAAATCACGCTCTACCTTGGAGTCGGTCACCACATAGTCATAGATATGGCGTTGAAGCTTGTTGCCAGCATTACTGAAATCCTGCTTGCTCTGTCCGGCAGTGAAGATATGCAGGTCGAATTTGTCCTCGACCGGATCGTAGGCAAGATGCTCGACGATCACCGTGGCTTTTTGTTCGTTGATTAGCCGAATCGCCTCGGCGATGAAGCTTTCCGGATTGGTCTTGAACTGTGCGAACACGGCCACGTTAATCGCCTTGAGGATCTCGGCCACCGTTCGCCGAGTCAGCTGAGTACCCTCCACCAGCTTGCCAATCAGGTCGTATTTCACAGCCGAATGAATCGACAACTTGTTGTATTCGACTTTGGTCTCGGCGATCCGGAACGCACCGCCGCTTTTCAGCTTTTCGACCGTCACCGCATCCGTTTGCTCGCCACGCTGGATCGTGTACTGCAGGGGCGTCACACGCAGCCCGGCATCTTTATCGTTGATTGACGCCACCGCCTTGCGCACTAGCTCATTGGAATTGAAATCCACACGGTAAGCCGCTTTACGGTTGATCCGATTCCATAGCGCCTTGAATTCCTGTTTGTCAAAGTTGGTGTTGAGGGGATTGTCTTTCGGTCTGCGCCCGTCCTCGATGTCAGGAAGTTGACTCTCATTGAACAAACTACCGATCAACTGGAACACCTGATCAGCATGCGGCTGCAGATCTGCCGGCAGCTCCGCCAGAGAGCCTTGCTTCTTGGCGTCGTGATATCCGGCAGAGATGAAATCGGCATCATCCAGATAATCGTTCTTCACCAGATATTTGTAGATCTGCTTCGCCTGTAGAGGCGTGACCTGCACATCTCCGCTGGGTGTCTTCAGTACCTTGCCTGTGAAGAACTCTTCGTTCGCGATTCGGGGTCGGTCGGTCAAGGTTGCGCTGATGTCTTTCTGCAGCGCCGCAACAAAATCCTTGTAGCTTTCGCTGGCCACCACCGTCAACACATTCACATCATGAACAGTGGCCGGGTTGTCCATGCGGTCTCCTTGCTGATTGACCGACAGGCGCAGGCCACGGCCCACTTCCTGTCGTCGAGAGATCGTGTTGTCGCTGTGTTTGAGCGCGCAGATGACGAACACGTTGGGGTTGTCCCAACCTTCGCGCAGTGCCGAATGCGAGAAAATGAAACGCACCGGCTCATCGAGGGAAAGCAACCGCTCCTTGTCTTTCAAGATCAGATCGTAGGCGTCGGAATCATTGGACAGGCCCGCATTTTCACCGCGCTTCTCTTCATCGGGATTGGTCAGGCGTTTGGTCTTTTTGTCGATCGAAAAATAGCCGCTGTGAGTTTTCTCGGTCGAGATATCTTTCAGGTACTTGGTGTAGGCAGACTCTTCCAAACCCAAGATCTCGTTGAGATAGAGATCGTATTCCTCCTCGAATATCTTCGCGTATTCGCCTTTGTCGTCCTTCGCCTCGTAGTCGCGATACTTGGCTACCTCATCGATGAAGAACAGAGTCAGCACCTTCACACCCTGCTGGAACAGCGTCTGCTCCTTGTCGAAATGCGCCTTGATTGCTTCCCGAATCTGGATACGGCGCAAGGCCGCTTCATTCACGTCACCGATCGCATCGCCCACCATCAACTCAACGCCATTGGTGAAGTTCAGCGTATCGGTATTGGCATTGATGTCGGATACCACAAAGCCGTCTCGGTACTGATCGAGCTCAGCGGAGAGATCGAACAAGTTGTCGCCTTTTCCAAGCTTGCGTAGAACGCGCTTGATCGTGCCGTTGGCGAGCTTCTGCTCCAGCTCCACCCGAGCTATTGGCGGTTTGGATTGAGAAGTCTCAATGCTCTGCAGATACAGATACGCATTGGTGCCTGCCAAGCCTTTGACGGCGATGCCTCGTACCGCGATCTTCTTGACCAGCTTCTGGTTGTAGGCGTCCAGCGCATCCAACCGATGAATCTTGTTGTGCGTGGTCTTGTGCGTTGCCGAGTAGCGCAGCACCATCAATGGCTTGAAATTGACCAGCGAATCCAGCGTCTTGCCGCCTTCCATCTTTTGCGGTTCATCCAGGATCAGGATGGGACGATTGCCGCTGATAACATCGATGGGTTTGCGAGACTGGAAATCGTCCAGTTCGTCGTAGATGCGCCGATTGTCCTTGCCTGTGGCATTGAACGCCTGCACGTTGATGATCATCACATTGATGCCGGCATCCGAGGAGAAGCTTTCCAATTGGTGCAGTTGCCTGGAGTTGTAGATGAAAAAACGCGTCTTCTTCTGGTAACTCTCCAGGAAGTGCTCAGCGGTTATCTGCAACGACTTCGCCACGCCCTCGCGAATCGCGATGGAAGGCACCACGATGATGAACTTGCTCCAGCCGTACCGCCTGTTCAGTTCGAAGATCGTCTTGATGTAGCAATACGTCTTGCCGGTGCCGGTTTCCATCTCGACATCAAGGTTGATCAGGGCCGCCTTGGTCTTGACCAAGGTCTCTGATAGCGGGAGGTTCTGCCCGCGCTGCACCTGCTGAATGTTATCCAGCACTGCGGCATCGGTCAGGAACAGGTCGGCGTTGCGGAATCCGGATTCGGTGAACAAGTCGTCCACGCCCTTTTGGGCTTTGCCAGGGTCGATGCGATAGCTGATCGCTTCCGGGCTGGCTGGCAGCTGGCCCTTGAAACAGTCAACCACGGCTTGCACGGCGGCGGTCTGGAAGGCCTGAGTTTTGAATTTGAGCTTCATTTGGCACCTTGGCAGTTCTATGCAGCGGAAAGCGAGTTTCTCGCTCCACAATCACGTTCTGTTTCTGCAACCTTTCTGCAAAACGGCGCTGCAGAAAGGCTCAAGTCATTGGTTTTTATGTGGTTTATGCGATTGGCTTGCTGCGTTCATTCTGCAAGCCTCCAAACGGGGTGCCCGCGACTGCCCGTGTTGTGGATGCGTCCCTTGCGCCGCAGATTGGTCAACAGATTGGCGACCTTGTTGTCTTTCTGAGTGTCGTTCAGCGCATCGCTCAGCTTGCCCAACAGCAACTTGTTGATCTCCCCTCGCGAGGCTTTGCCGAACTTCTCCAGGTAGTCCGTCAAGAGTTTGGCGTAGAACTCATCATCCTGGGCTCGCGTGCGGATGTAATCGGCTTTGCTGGCGGTAGCGTCAGCCACGGAGGCCGAAACGAAGTAGTTCGGCTTGCGGCCCTCGATCAGCCCGGCCTTGCGCAATCGGCCAGCGGCATCGTCAGGAATGGCCAGCTTCTTCTGCACCCGATCCAGTGCCAACACATCCATCAGCGGCAGGTCGGTCTTCTGGATCAGCAGGCGACTATAGGCAAGATCCATCACCCCCCCATAGATTGTCATCCTCACCGCACCGGGTTCACTCAGATCGTAATCCGGCATCGGGAAGTAGCGGCGTGCTTGTCCCCTGTACATGTCGTGGATGCCATAACCCATGGTGTCGATCATATTCAGCTCGGCCATCGCCTGCGCGAGGAACGGGTTGCGATAACGACGGGGAGGCCTCGTGTTCTGAATGTAGTCTTCGGGAAGTCCTTCAAAGAAATCACCCTCGTTCTCGAAGATCAGTTTGTCCGGCTGCTCGACCACGACTACCCGCCCATTGCGCCTGTAGTCCTGATGAGCAATGCAGTTGTGCAAGGCCTCAAGTACAACCCGCTGGTCGTACTTGGGTATTTCCACCGGCACCAGTTGATCCTGCGGCAGGATGCGCAGCTGAATATTGCGGATACGCTGGTACAACCGCGTCGAATTAAGCAAAAACGGCGGCCCGAAGTGTTCGTAAGCACGCTCAGGGCCTTCCAGGCTCCAAGTCAACTGTGCGGGGTGGGGAGAGAGGCGGTATGCCGATTCCGCATTGCCCAACAAGAGTAGCGCCGCGCGGGTAACGCGCCCCTCTTGCGTGACTCGCGCACGATCAAGAAAAGAAGCGAGCGGCCAATCCAGCACGTCATCGAGTGAAAGGCGATTGGCATACTTGGCAGCGAAGGATTCGCGCGCCTTTCGAACCGCCGTCTCATCCAGATCGGCCAGCGTTGCGTCAGCCACCACCTGTGCCGACCAGTCTTGGGCCAGAGTCTGCTGGCGGATACCATCCTGCTTGTCCAACGATAGTGAAGTCAGGCTCTCGCCGGCGCGGGCGTAGTAGTGGCCTTTCCACGCAATCGGTATGCCTTGCGGCGCCGCTGGAATCTCAAACAAGAGCACGCGACCGTGCGCATGCGCTAGCTCGTGGATATCGCGGAAGCTGATGCGCGGCTCGGCGTTCTGCGTGATTTGCATCTTCAATTGATGCAAATGCTCCGCCTCGCGCCGGTAATCCGTGCCAACCACGGTACGACTGCGGTTGTTCACCCCAAACACCAACCAGCCCGCATCGACGCCGCGCAAGTTGGCTTCGTTGGCCAGTGCAGAAAAATATTTGCCGATATCATCCGTGCTGTAGTCGTTGCCGGCTTGCTTGAACTCGACCACCTCGTTTTCCCACGTGGCAGTCAATTCCGTCAGCAACTGCGTTAGTGCGCTCTGCTCCATTGCCACGTCCTCAGATGCACTTCACATCAGTGGTGGGCGACAGCAGTTTGAAGATCTGCTCGACATTGATCTTGACGGCACTGTTTTTGAATCCGGCATCGCGGAACACTACGCGTAGCGGCTTTTTCGTAGCGAGCTCTTTCACAAACGCTTCGTCGATGCCGCCGCTTGAATCGAAACACGCGATCAAAGCATCGCTGTCGACAAAGAGGACTTCCTTGCTCTGGATAGTCTGGTTGGTGATGGGTAGGGCCAGATCGACCCCCCAATCGAGCATCACCTGGAACAAAAGGTCTTCGGCGCTTCGGTCGGGTTTGATGTTGTCGACGAATAGATCGATGTTTGCCTTATCCAATGCGTCAGGTGAGTAATAGACGTCAGCCATGTTCGATGAGTCAATCTTGAGGACGCGAAAGCCAACTTCGCGCATCCAACTAGCTTGTGTGCTCTCTACCAATATCGCTTGGCCTGCTCGTCGTAAACGTTCCTTCGATACCTCCGACAAGACTAGGGGCCGGCCCAGCTTCTTCAGAAGGGTAATGGCTGCTTGCACAGTTTTCTTGGCAGCCCCAGTCGTTGATGCAAGAGCTACCTCTAGGTTCTCGGGAAGCTGTACCAGAATATACCGATGGTTAGTGCCGTAGGCCGCGTTAGCTCGCAAGACGGCATCTCCTGTCGAACCTGAGCCAGCAAAGAAATCAACGATAATTCCGTTCTTCTCGCGAGGCGTCATGTATTTGATGAGCCTGGTTAGTTCGTCATGATCCTTTGGGTTGTTGAAGACCTTGGCGCCCATCAGATTTCGCAAGTACTTCACGGCAACCTGCGACTGTTTGTAGAAGTAAGAGCCGCGAACCTGAGTTGCTAGCTCGACATCGTCGGCCTGATCCTCGCTATCTACTTCATTGCCATCATCCTCGTCAGCTGCCTCTTCCGTAATCGGCCGAATATGTGCTTTTCGAAAGGGAGGCTCAGTATGGTCAACTCGAAACTCTACTAGTCCCAATTTGATTTGGCGCTGCATTTCATCTGGTGACGAATATATCCAGCCTCTTTCAGGAACGGCACACGGTTTTTTGGTCGTGGGATGCAATACGTCGTACCGCGGTCCATCGCCTCCCGGCCATGAAATATCTCGATCACGCCATGGACCATGCTCGTCCACGCGCTTGTAGCGTGCCCACTTCTTTGATGGATGGCCTTTCGGCAGTTCAGAGTACCAATTGCTCAGTTCAGCCTCGATCCCTGCATGGTCATCGCCATGCGCATCCTTTAGCCGTAAAAACTCATCCCAGATCTCTCTGGCGCCAGGTTTCTCTTCTCTCCATATTTCGTTCCTAGATCTTAGGGTGGTTAACTCTCGTGCGTACACCAACAAATATTCGTGACCAACAGAAAAGAACTTCGCATCGTTCTTTCGACCTTTTTCCCAAACGAGTTGGGCCACGAAATTTTGCTCGCCGAATACTTGATCGCACATGCGTCGCAGTGAAGCTTGTTCCGCATCGTCAATACTGATCGCAATTAGCCCTTCGTCGCTGAGCAACCGCTTAGCCACCATGAGGCGTGGGAACATCATGTTGAGCCAATCTGTGTGAAACCGTCCGTGGCTCTCCGGATTGCTGACTAATCGGCCGCCTTCTTCGTCTCGCTCGCCTGAAGCGTGCTCGAAAACCGACTTACTTTCAGTAAAGTTATCCCGATAAATGAAGTCCTTTCCAGTGTTGTACGGCGGGTCGATATAGATGAGCTTCACCTTGCCGAGATAAGTCTCCTGAATCAGCTTCAATGCATCAAGGTTGTCGCCTTCGATAAACAAGTTTTGCGTGTTGTCAAAATCCACGCTCTCCTCGCGGCATGGTCGTAACGTCTTGGCAATCGGCGCATTGGCCGTCAACAGCGCCTCACGCTTGCCCGGCCAATTGAGCTGATAGCGCTCTTGCGGGCCTTCAACAAGCGAGTCTGAAAGCTCCTGGCGCAACTGGTCGAAATCCACCGCCAGCTTCACGCTCCCGTCCTCTCCCCTGGCCTCGGTCACGCAGCCGGGAAACAGCGCTCGGATACTGGCAACGTTGTCTTTGGTCAGGTTCGGCGTATGCATCTTCAATTTTTCCATCGGTGTTTCCTTGAAACGCGACTGTGTATAGGTTGAGCCGGGCGCGCGGCTAGAAGCGATCCAGGACGTGGCCGCCCAATCCACTTGCCGTGGTTTTGGCAACGCCTTTCGATCGGATCACGTTTTTCCTTGCGCCGCCAAGCGAGACGGCAACCCTCGGGTAATACTCTTCGAGGTCGGGGTAGTCTTTCTGGAGCCAAGCCGGAAAAGACTGGGCGGCAGCCACGGCAACAGGCGAGCCATTGACCAACACGGCCTCAGCGGCCAGTTTTCGAGCCATTGGCAGCCCCGCACCACCGCCAGTCAAGACAATGACCAGGTTCCGAGAAGCGTTGACGCGCACCCAGTTGATGAACTCAGGGTCTACTGCTTCCAGGACCTCAACGAGGGTGTCGCGCAGCGATTCCTCAAAACCCTTGACCGCGTCATGGGCCAGGAATTCGTCCAAGGAAACCTCCACGGTTTCATCATTGTAGAGGACGATGAAAACCGATCCGGTGTTGAACAGGGTTTCCTTGTGGTCGCGAATATCTCGTTCGAGATGGTAGGCGATATTTGTGAATTGTGGGTGCGCTGCAGTTATGCCAGCTTGCCCGAGGATGAAGGCCTTGAGAAGATGATCCAGATGGTTGCCCGCCTCCGTAATTCCGCGCGCCGAGTTATCCACTTCCATTGCGGTCGTCTTGGCGCTGTCGACTTCGCCATCATCGTCGATAGACACAAGCAGCCGGTAGAGGCTGAAATCACTGGTGCCCGCGCCAATGTCAACCACCAACGCGAGCGAATCATGACGAGACCGCCAGCTAAGCAAGGATCCCGCGACACCGAGAGGCTCGGTGATGCTGCCTTCAATGAAGGGATAGCTTCGCTTGCTGGCGCGCAGTTGCTTGACCGCTGCGAGGAAGCGGCCCAGGGGAAGGCCTTCGTGGATCTCGTCCTTTAGGGTATCCGCAATTATCTGAGCTTCTCCGAGGAGACTCATGAGCTTTAGCCTGACCTGCTCTGCATTGGGCCTCGGGAAGCAGGGCATGGCAAATCGACGAGGGAAATTCCGGGGCACCGTCGCCTCGACGATGTCTTCGGATAGAGCGGCATTCACCGCCCAGGTGAAGAAGGCAAGGTATGCAAGTACAAGATCTTCGTAGGTGATGTTGTGCGTCGTGGGGTTGTGGATACTCTCAACCGGCGTGCTCAAATTGCCCTCGGAAAGCCAACGCTTGATGTTATCGAGTCTTGTTGTGCTCCCGTCAGATGTGGCATGTGCGTGCTCCATCGCCTTCTTGCCAAACCAGATGAGGCCTTGGGCATCGATGAAGAGCGAGGAGATCAGCATGAATTCGTCGATTTCTTCCTGGTCGCCAGGTATGCCTAGTCGCAGCACCTTGATGTCTTCGAAGTTTGTGTCTTCGTTGTCGCTTACGAACGTGGCTTTGGACATGGCTGTCCCGAAGTCCAGGCAAACTCGAAAGGATGTGGCGCATTCAGGCAGGGTGACGGCAGTCAGATCAAGCGGCACCTCGATATCGATAGACGGCTCGACAATCGGTTTGGATGGAGGCGCGGCCAACAAAGATTGGGGTTCGGGGGTCACCGGGGACGAAGCCGCTGGCGCTTTTGGCTTTGTTGCCGATGATTCGACCGAAACTTCTGCGAGGAGGGCATCAAGCGCCTCCAGTTCTCGCTGGGTAATGATGCCCTCAAGTCGGTAACGACCGCTCGTGTCCGGTTCGATACGTTCGCGCAGGTTGGAAAGAATCGCTTTTGCAAGAGTGATGTCCATGTCCTATTCCTCCGGTTCCACGCGTGGTTTGACTAACACTTTCGTCTTTCCCCCAAATTCCTTGCGAATTCCGTCACGCACAACCCTGACTTTACGCACGCCAGAGCGGTGACCGCCTTCCATGTCGTGTTCCATTGCGTTGTAGTCGACGGTACTTCCAAGCCAGTCCGTCTTGCTCAATTTGCGCATACGCGCGAGCCGCTCCGCCACTTGGGCGATGCTCTCGTAACCGGTCGCTGCTCGTTGGACAGTGGCGGCTTGGCAGGGATCAAACGTCTTGAGAACGGGTACAACGGCGCTGTTCAATTTTCCCATGCACTCGCGGTTGGCATCGAGCTGGATGAGAAGTTCGCCGATCTGCTGATCTTCCGTATTGCCTAGCTTGTGCTCGGCCGATCGTTCGCTCTGGGGAACGCGCCCTACCTTCAGCCAATACTCAGCGGTATCAGGAGCAATATCCTCGGCACCTGCGAAGTGGCGCTTGATTGCGGCCGAAATCTGCGGAATAGATGACCAGCATGCCTCCATTACGCGCAAGATCTCTTTGTCGGTGGTGTTTTGTCGAGCTAGCACCCGCGCTGTTTCCAACAGATTTATTTGAACCTTGGCAATTACCGACGAGGATTCAATAAAGCGCGCCCAGGGTCCGGGTGTAAGTAGCTTCTTGCCATCAAGCATCAGACGGTAGGTGTCAGCCTGAAACGCATGGGAAAATCTCAGTTCGACA
>NZ_DASSYD010000205.1:0-14275 GCF_035703485.1 Dokdonella sp.
CGGGCAAGCGCTGCTTGACCATGGCTGCCAGACAATCGGTCGGCACGACATCGAAACCGGTACCGGGGAAAACCACGACGCCGGCATGCTGCGCCTGCTTGTGTGCCCGATGGCAATGCGCAAACACATCGATCTCGCCGGTGATATCGAGATAGTGAACCCTGTTGCGCAGGCAGGATTCGAGCAGCGGCTGGAAGGTTCGTGAGAACGGCCCGGCGCAATTGAGCAGGATGCGCACACCGTCCAGCTTGCGATCGATTTCTGCGCCATCGTTCAGCTCGAACACACGCCGGGTCAGCTTGTGCTCTGCGGCCAGTTCATCGAGGGCATCATGATTGCGACCGCCGAGTACGGGTTTGAGACCACGCTTGACCGCTTCGGCAACAATCAGTTTTCCGGTGTAGCCATTCGCGCCGTAAATCATCAACGGGTCCATCAGCCTGCTCCTCGCGCACGAACAACTTGCATGAGCTTGCGGAAGTAGAGCTCCGGAAACCAGCGCTTGAGTCGCCAGCTGCGACGGACGACAGCGCTCGGCAGAATCAGGAATTCCTTGCGTTCGACACCCTTGTAGATGACTTCGGCGATATCGGCCGCGCTTTCCTTGGCACTGCGCATCAGTGCCGTCGCCATCTTCAACGAGGTATTGTCGGGTGCGCGAAAGCCTTGCAGCAGGTTGGTCTGGAAAAAACTCGGACAGACCACGGAAACCTGCACGCCGCTGCCATCGAGATCGGCACGCAAGCCTTCCGATACCGTGACCACGCCGGCCTTTGCGGTTGCATAGGTCGCCATGCCGGGCCCGCCCGCCAATGCGGCGAACGAGGCGATATTGACGATATGACCTCCGCCCTGCTCGATCAGCACCGGGCCGAACAAGCGGCAGCCGCGGACCACCCCGAGCAAGTTGATGTTGAGCATCCACTGCCAATCGTCCATCGATGCGTTGAGCACCGAACCTCCACCACCGACACCGGCATTGTTGATAACCAGATCGACGCCATCCCAGGCCGCGAGAACCATGTCACGCAGGGCCTCGAAGGATTCGTCATCACCGATATCGACCTGCAGGGCCATCGCGCCAATACCGAATCCGGTGATCAGTTCGACCGTCTTCTCGGCTCGATCAAGTTGAATATCGGCGCAGGCAACCCGCCAGCCGGCTTCGGCATAGCGGAATGCCAGGGCACGACCCAGCCCGCTGCCGGCCCCGGTGATCAATACACGTCGTGAGGAATCCATGGTCGCCCCTTGAATCGATTTGGATGGATTATGCTTGCGCTTTGACAACCGTTGTCATTCGACCCGTGGAAACAGGTCGGGCGGCAATCCCGTGTGCCAGCAGGCCCGTCGATCGATGTTCGCGATGGGCCTACCCAAGCCATGCACGCGGAATGCAAACTACTTGCAAGCTGGCAACGGGCTTCCAAAGCAACGCTGCCATCCTACTAGGACATTGAATGCAACGGCCAACCTGGATTGAACGAATCGAGTATCCACTTCGCGCCGGTCTGCTCGCTGTCGCCGTGCTGGCCAGCGTCGCCCTGCCCTACTGGATCATCCGGAGTAGCGCGAACTCGACCCTTGAGGCTTCGAGCCGGGTTGTCGACAGTGCCAAGGTCAAGGGCGCCATTCTTGAGCTGCAGGTTGCGCTGCGAGATCTCGAAAGCCAGGTGCTGTCGCGACTGATTGAAATTCCCCGGCAATCCGGCAGAAAAACATACCGGGCCACGCGCGATTCGATCATGCCGCTGCTTGACCAACTTCGCGATGTCAGCGCGAACAATGCCGCACAGCAGAATCGTATCGGCGCACTCGGAGCGCTGATTGAAGGCCGGGTCAAACTGTACGACCGAGCGATGGGAAACATGGAGGCGAGAAACTTCGACGCCGCAACCGCCGATCTCAAACAGGCGGCCAGCATGTTTGGCTCACGCCAGGCTGCAAGCGATATCGTCACTGCGGAGAACGTGCTCTTTCTCGAGCACAACGAGCAACTTGAATCGGCTCAACGGCATGCCCACTGGGCGGTTGCCGCGGCCCTGTTCGCGCAACTGATGCTGCTTGGCTCGGTCATCTATGTATCGGAGCGACAGACCCTGCATCGACGCTCGGCGGAATCACGCGCGCGCCTCGCCGTGGAACGCTCGCGACTTATCGTGCAAACCCTTCGCGAACCGATTGCCGTACTCGACCCGGAGCTTCGCGTCCTGATGACGAATGCGGCGTTCACCGAGTTCTACGCGCAGGCCGACGAGCCGATTGAAGGCGGTCCCCTGGAAAAGCTCGGCGGCCACGCCTGGGAAGACCCCGAGCTGCATCAGCGCTTGCTCGATGTTGCTGCACGTGGTCGTGAGATCTGGGATTACGAGCTGGAACAGCGCAGCAGTGACGGTATCAAACGCATCGTCCTGGTCAACGCGCGACGCATGGATGTCTCCGATGATGCGCATTTCGACGACAGGCCATCGATCTTGCTCACGGTCAGCGATGTGACGGCACGCAAGCGCTACGAGGAGCAAATCAAGGAGCTCAACGAGGACCTTGAGACGAAGGTCGCACAGGTTTCCGAAATCAATCGCGAGCTCGAATCATTCAGCTACTCGGTATCCCATGATCTGCGTGCGCCGCTGCGTCATATCGCCGGCTTTTCCGACAAGCTCGAAACACATATCGCCGACCAGGCCGACGACAAATCACGCCACTATCTGGAAGTGATTGGTGGCGCCGCACGGCGCATGTCGGTTCTGATCGAGGATCTTCTCGAGTATTCACGACTCGGTCGCAGTGCTTTTCGCGCCGAGGCCGTCGACATGAACGAAATGGTTGCCGAGCTCCGCGCCATGCTCGTATCGACCAACGAGGGACGATCCATTGAATGGAAGATCGCCGATCTCCCCGTCGTCGTCGGCGATGAAAGCATGCTCCAGAGGGTTTGGCAGAACCTGTTGTCGAACGCGGTCAAGTACACCGAAAATCGCGAACATGCACTCATCGAAATTGGCTTGAGCGAATCCGACCCTGCTGAAACGGTTTTTTTCGTGCGCGATAATGGGGTTGGTTTCGACATGGCTTATGCGGGCAAGCTGTTTGGTGTCTTCCAGCGCCTGCACAAGGCCAGCGAGTTCGCCGGTACTGGCATTGGTCTTGCCAACGTGCGCAGAATCATCAATCGACACGGGGGCCGCAGCTGGATCGAAGCTGAACCGGACAAGGGTGCGACCGCCTACTTCTCACTTCCGACTGCCGTCGGAACCATTCGCAATGGCGATGTTCAAGCAAAGGTTTTGAAAACATGAATCGAGAGATCCGCACCATCCTGCTGGCCGAAGACAGTGCCGCCGACGCCGAGATGGCGATCGACGCATTGCGCGAAGCGAAGCTTGCGAATCCAGTCATCCATGTCGAGGACGGCGTCGAGGCACTGGACTATCTGCTTTGTCGCGGAGCCTATGCAGAACGTGGCAAGGGCAATCCGGTTGTCGTCCTGCTCGATATCAAGATGCCGCGTCTGGATGGCCTGGAAGTGCTCAAGCAGATGCGCGAAAGCGAGCTGCTCAAGCGTGTGCCGGTAGTCATCCTGTCCTCGTCGCGCGAGGAAAGTGATCTTGTTCACAGCTGGAATCTTGGCGTCAACGCCTATGTGGTCAAGCCGGTGGATGTCAGTCAGTTCTTCACTGCCGTACAAACCCTCGGCCAGTTCTGGGCCGTTCTCAACGAATTCCCGCAACAGGAATAGGTGCCCATGGCGAATTCCGAGTCGCTTGAATCGCTGCGCGTCCTGCTCGTCGAAGATGACGCAAACGATGCTGAACTTCTGATTGACGAACTGCGCAGCGGTGGCCTGCAACTGGACTCGCGTCTGGTCGACACCGAAGCAGATTTCAGCACGGCGCTTGATGAGTTCGACCCGGATATCGTGGTCTCGGATCTGAGCATGCCGGCTTTCAGCGGCTATCGTGCGCTGGAGTTGCTGCGCGAGCGCTCGGCAATCGTTCCGTTCATTTTTGTATCCGGCACCATGGGTGAGGAAGCCGCGATCAAGGCGCTCAAGTCCGGCGCCACTGACTACCTGCTCAAGGAACGCATTGCACGCCTGCCCTCGGCGGTCGAGCGCGCGGTGCAGCAGGCGCGCGCCGAGATCGCGCGCGAACATGCCGAAAAAGAGCTGATGCGGGCGCAGCGTTTCGAGAGCCTCGCCATGCTGGCAGGCGGGCTCAGCCACGATCTGCGCAATATCCTGCAACCTTTGTTGCTGACTGCAGAAGCAATGAAGGAAAACGACGACGAGCGGTTGCGCAAACATGGCGCCCTGGTCGGCGATTGTGCCAAGCGTGGCCTTGAGATGGTCGCCTCGATGCTGTCGTTCGCGCGCGGTGCCAAGGTGCAGACTGAGCAGGTCAAGCTGTCGGCCCTGTTCGACGCGCTGGCCATGCTTTTGCGCGGCAGTGTGCCGCGCAATATCGACCTGGTGCTGGAAAAGCCTGCCGATGATATTGCCATTGAAGGCAATCACACCGAGTTGCAGCAATGCCTGTTGAATCTGTGCCTGAATGCCCTGCAAGCGATGCCCGAAGGCGGCAAGCTGCGCCTCTCGGCCGAGCCGTCGCCGATCGACGAGACCTTCTTCGTCGACGATGAATTGCAAACACCGGGGGCCTATCTCAAGGTTCTGGTCACCGATACCGGCGTGGGCATGCCCGATGAGGTGCGCGCCAATCTGTTCCGCCCGTTTTTCACGACCAAGGAATCCGGAACCGGTCTCGGCCTGGTTTCCTGCAAGCGCATTGTCACCAATCATCGCGGCTATCTGCGTGTGCTCAGCGAGCCCGGCAAGGGCACCACGTTCGAGATCTACCTGCCCCTGGAAAGTGCAGATTCCGCCGAGCAGAACGGGGTTCCGATTGCGGCTGGCCGCGGTGAGCGCGTTCTTGTGGTGGTTGAAAGACTCAGCAAGCAGACCATGCTTTCGGACACTCTCGAATTGAATGGCTACGAGGTCACCACGGCCGGCAGTGGCTCGCACGCAATGCAGAGAATTGACGCATTGGGCACGCCCGATATCGTCGTCATGGATGCGGATCTGGCCCTGATGAGCGGCGTGCGAACGATTGCTGCATTGCTTGATCGCAACTATGACGGCCCGCTGATTCTGCTTGTGCGTGGCAACGATGTGATTGATCGTGACGGTCTGCCGCCGGTCCGGCGGATCCGCTTCATCGAGAAACCGGTGTCAGTCAACCTGCTTCTGCGCAGTGTCCGCGAGGAACTTGATGCCGGTGACGAAACCGACGCCTGATCGCGCTCAGCGTTTTCCGGACTGGTTGGCGAACAGGGTCTCCGAGCGCTGGAACAATATCCACGATGTGGCGATGTATTTGTTGCCGCCGCTCGGCTTGTTGCCGCGATGGGTGTGGGTAAATCCAGCCGGCGCAATCAGCAACGAGCCTGTCTGCGGGACGATCTTGCGCTGCTGGTGGAAGAACTCGGTTTCGCCGCCGCCAAAGCCGTCGTTGAGATAGATCGACCAGAGCAGCACGCGGTGCAGGGTTTCGCCGTTGAGATCGCCGACCTTCGGATACAACTCGCAATGCCAGTACGGATAGCCGCCTTGATCGGCGAGGTACTTCTGGATATTGATCGTGCCAGGTCGGAACACCTTGACCATCAGTTTCTGCAGACGCTCGTCGGGCATGCCGCGAATTGCCTCGGCATCGAGTGCAACGAGTTCGCCGCTTTGCGCATCCGGCATCTGCAGTGACAGCGGCGCGATCGCGGTGTACGGGTATTTGCGCACATAGGTCATCAGCGCGCGCATCATCGCGCTGTTGAGCAGATTGGCCGCGTTGACCCACTCGGGATAGTCATTGATGCAGATATCCCAACTGTCCTTGAGTTTGGTATTCACACCGCCGCCGGTTTGTCCACGGACCGCCTTGCCGCTGGTCTCGAACTGCCGGATCAGCGCCTGGCAATCGCGTTCACTGATCGCGTTGTCGTGGACCTCGATGAAATCACCGCTCACGTCTTGCTCCGGCACCTTGTCTGCGCATCCGTCACCGAACGACCTCCTGCTCGAAGCCGTTGTCAAAAATACGGTCATTTTGCGACGCGCGGCATTGTGAGCCACCGGATTCGACGACGATGTTGTCGATCGCCCAGCCACCCGGCCTTGTCGTATTGCTGTCGCTGGTCAGACGAAAGCGCAAGCGCAGATTGCCGACGTTGTCGGTATTCGATGGCAAGTCGATGCGGTTGTGCTGCCAGCTCGTGCGGCCCGAGCATTGATAGAGTGATGTCCAGCTTCCGTTGTTTACGGAATATTCGACATGGCCGAAGTCCCAATTCCTTTCGGTATCGCAGCGATCATCGAAAGCCAGCGTGCTGTCGGCGTAACCGGTGAGATCAATCGTGCGCAACAAACTGCTGTCCAAATCGTTGCCATAGTTGGGCGTTGCCCAGACGTAGCTCGAATTGCCGGTGGCGGCCTGGCTGCGCACCCACGGCGGCTGCGACGACCAGCCATTGCTGCCGGATTCGACATCGTCGGCGAACACCGTGCAGGCATGAAACAGGGCGATATCCCGGGTTGTCGTATTCGCACCGGTCAGACTCACACCGCTGACATCCTCGCTCAGGTAGCCGGGCGGGGCATCAACATGGATGTCGACCGTGCCAGCAAGCATCGGCCGCGAATAGCTGCCATCAATGCCACTACTGCGCCCGCTGCGGCTTTCGCCGGTACTGGTGTTGGTCACGCGCAAGTTTGTCGCCAGCGGCGTCGCGTCACCGCGAGCCGTGATCGTGCCCACCAGATTGGCGATATCGCTGGCCTCGGCGACGTCGACAAACACCGCGTTCGGCGTGCCGGCCTGGGTCGATGCATCGGTACCCTGGACGAACAGCAAATGTCGACCGCTGCCAAGTGCGCCTGAGGCGATACTCGCGCTGACCTCCTCAGCCGGGCTGTCAAAAGCGCCGTCTCCAGCCGCGAGTGAAGCGACCGGCAGACTGCCCTCCCACGGCAGACCATCCACAAAAGCCTGCGCCGAGCTGATGTTCTGGATCGGCTCAGCACCATTGCTCTGATTGAACTGGCTGTCATCGATGCGCGCGGTCAGCGCAATCGGGGTTCCCGCAGCGACCAGATCCGGGCTGGCTTCGATTCGAGTCACATCCGGACCCGCCGGAAGCAGGTACGGCGCATGCAGGCTACGCGCGGCGTAACGCAACGCGGCGAGGTTGTCGGGGATGGTCTTGGCGAGCAACGGCGCACAAGGCTCGAAGAACTCGATGTCGAGTTCAAAGGTATACGCAGGTACACCCAGCGATCCGTAGAAACTGTCGTCGGTGGTGCCGTCCGTCGGATAGAGCGTGTCGGATTGCTCCGGGGAATAGCCGTTGAACCAGGCCAGGCGTCGACCAAAGGTTTGCAGCGCCGGGCCGTTTGGCGCCGCGCTGGACCGATCGCCCCACGACCACAACACCAGATTCGCGTAACTATGCATGTCGAGGAACATGCCGGGATAGTCGGACGGCGCGGCGTCGCCGCCATCGCCATTGACGTTGGTCGGATGCAACGGGCCATCGCGCAGATCGGGAAAAACGCCGCCGGTGCAGACGCCTGCATCGGTGCAGGTGCCGGCGACATAGGCGACCAGAGCGTTGGTCTCGGGCTCGGACATCGCGGACGGGCCGCGATAGGTCTGGTCGCAGATATAAGTGCTGGAGCCGCCCTGGCCCGGAACAATGCCCCAGTGGAACGGGAAGTTGCGATTCAGATCAATGCCCGAGTCGTCGCCACAACTCGCACTCGCCGTATTCGTGTTCTTGCGCCACAAAAGCCCGCTTTCGGCCTTCTTGCGGCCATCAGGATTGGCCTGCAGGATCAGATGGAAATTCTCGTGATCGACCAGCCAGGTCGCCTCAGGATCACTGCCGTAGTTATCTAGCAGCCATTCGGCAAAATGTGTATTGACCTCGGCTGGCGCGTATTCGCGCGCATGGATCGAGCTGAACACAACCATGTTCGGCTTGTTCGGGATCGCCAGGTCGGTGGCCGAGTTGCCGATGCGCAACACGCGCATCTGGTAGCCCGCACTCGCGTTCTGCGTGCGCTCCCAGGTCGGACCGATGTCGATCACCTGAGCCAGAGTGGGATGCGCCGCAGCAAGCTGATCCATGCTCGCGTAGGTTTCCTCAACCGTGCGATAACAGGAGTAGCCCGGAATGCCACTGCCGCGCACTCGCTCAAACGCTTGCGCGTAGAACGTGCGCATGTTCGCCGTCTTCGCCATATCGACGCCATAGGCAATGCCGAGTCGGCCGAGTTCGGCAAGCTGGGCGTCATCGGCAATCAGACTGACCGTGTGATGCTTGCGATCGACTTTCAGATGCTGGAACAGCGGGGCGATGCGGGCCAGATCCGACGGATTCTTCCAGTGCGCGTCGATCGCCCAATCCTCGGCTTTGACTGTGGTTGCAGCGAGCAAGGCAAAGGTTGCGATCAGGATAATCCCACGCATACATCGTTCTCCGGTTCCGCGAAGCCGGGCATGATAAGGCAATACTGATCACGTGGCGCAATGCCGGACGGTGATTGCATTCGAAACGCGACGCAGCCATGGCTCAAACCGTGAGCCACTACTCGTTAACGAGTCGCCCGTTCAATGATGTTAGTTTTCCCGGTAAATTCCCGAGCAAGGCCATGGCGATGCGTGTTTTGTTGGTTCTGATGTTGTGCATTCTTGCGAGCGGCGGCGTCTATGCCGCATCGGGCTCCGTGCTGATGGATTCATCCAGCCTGGCCCGCCTGGCCGATGCCGAACCCGGGGCCGCGATCGAGGTCGATGCGTTTCCAGCCGGCCCCGGCATCACCACCGCGATTACATTCAAGCGCTTCGAGATCTATGCTCCCGGCGCCCGCATTTTCGTCGTCGATGCACAAGGCAAACATGAGATCCCGCGCAGCTCACGCATTCATTTGAGTGGCTACAGCAAGGATGGCAGCACACGGCTTGGACTGTCTTTCGACGCGGATTCGAGCGCGCCACCCTACGGCGCAGGCTCGGGGCCGAATGGCGCATTCGAGTTGCACAGTGAGCGCATCGGCAACGGCTGGCGCTTGCGCGCGATCAGTGCCGAGGAATCACTGCCCGCAGGCGTCAAGGCAAAGTTCGAGGCCAACGAAGATTCATTGCCGAACCCGTATGCGGACAGTGGCATGCTCGATCATCTGCTCGTCGAACAAGCCCCGCTGGGTACTTTGCGCAACGCGGTTGTCGCGGTCGATACCGATACCAGCTTCATGACCAAACGTTTTGCCGGCAACACCACGTCGGCAACAGCATGGATTGCCGATCTGATCGCACAGATGAACGTGATGTACCAGCGCGATCTCGATGTGAACCTGTTGCAGGGAACCACGTTTTTGCGCACGGCTTCCGACCCTTATGCAAACACCGATTCACCGGCCAGTTCAGCCATGCTCAACGAATTCGGCAACTACTGGTCAGCCAATTACAGCAGTGGCGGCAACGCGGTAGACCGGGCGTTTGCCATGTTGTTGTCGGGCAACTCCAGCAGCGGCAACAGCGCCTCTGGTATCGCCTGGGTCAATTACTATTGTCGAACTTCAGGCAATGGCGGCAGCTACAGCACCAATCAGATTTTCACCAATTCCCAGATCCCGGTTTCGCTTTCCGCTTCGTTGGTCGGCCACGAGCTCGGCCACAATTTCGGTGCGGCGCACACGCACTGCACGAACACCACGACCGGCTTGTTTCCGACCGGTTCAAATACCATTGATCAATGCTCAACCGCCGGCAGCGGCTGCTATTCGGGCACCACGAGTTGTCCTTCCAGTGGTCCCGGCGCGCCGCGCGGAACCGTCATGAGCTATTGCAACACGTTCAATAGTGGCGCTTGTGGGCAGAATGTGCAGATATTCCATCCGACCCACATCACTGCGCTGCGCGTGCGCATCGCGGCGAACACGCCGAGTTGCCTCAGCCTCGGCAACGACACGATTTTTGCCAATGGCTTCGATTGATTCGGCGACCAGGAATCAGGACCACATCGTTGTTCGAACCGTGCTACTGGCTATTGCGTGTAGCCGAGGAAGTCCAGGCTGGCCTGCAGCATCGCCTCGGTGCCGGTTTTCAATGCGCCCTCATCGACGAAAAATCGTGGCGAATGGTTGAAGGCAACCTTTTCAGTATCCTGGTCCTTTGGCGTTCCGCCGACGAAGAAGTAGACGCTCGGCGCCTTGGCGCCAATTCCGAAATACGGGAAATCTTCCGACGCAGTCCAGCGTGAGGCTTCGAGCACGTTGGCCTTGCCGAGCACTTTCTGCAAACTCGCGGTGACCCGCCCGGTCAGGGCCGGATCATTGAAGTTGACCGGATTACTGGCGTTGGCGATCGGTATTTCCATATCAACAGTCGCGCCATGGGCCTTGGCGACGTGATCGGCAACCCGTCGCAACTCGGCCAGGGCCTGATCGCGCATGTCCGAATCAAAGGCGCGCAAGGTGCCTTGCAGCGAGGCGGTATCGGGCACGATGTTGAAACGCTGGCCGCCATCGAAGATACCGAAGGTGATAACGACCGGATCCTTGTTGATGTCCATGCGCCGACTGACGATCGATTGCGCCGACATCACGATATCGGCGCCAGCGACGATCGGATCGATGCCGCGCCACGGCGAGGCGCCATGGGTTTGCACGCCGTGCACGGTCATGCGGAACGTATCCGAACTGGCCATGATGCCGCCCGGACGCAGGGCGACATTGCCGACGTGATACGAGGAGGTGACGTGCATGCCGAACACCGCGTCGGGCTTGAAATCCTTGAAAATGCCCTCCTTGACCATGAGCTCGGCACCGCCGTCCTCACCGGCCGGCGCGCCCTCCTCGGCAGGCTGGAAAATCACCATCACTTCACCGGGCAGATCCTTGCGCAAGCTGGCCAGTGCACTGGCCACGCCGAGCGTTGACGCCATGTGCACATCGTGGCCGCAGGCGTGCATGACGCCGACCTGCTTGCCCTGGTATTCGCCCTTCACTTTCGAGGCGAACGGCAGATCGACTTCCTCGGTCACCGGCAACCCATCCATATCGGCGCGGATGGCCAGCTTCGGACCGGGCTTGCCACCCTTGAGAATACCGACGACACCGGTATGCGCGATGCCGGTATGCACTTCGTAACCAAGCTTCTTCAACTCGGCGGCGATGAGTTTGGCCGTACGCGTTTCGCGATTGCTCAGTTCAGGATGTTCGTGGATGTCACGACGCACGGCGGTGATGTGGTCAAGGCGCGCATCGACCATCGCTTCCACCGGACTCTCCGCACCGAAAGCGGCGGGAGCAGCAAGACACAGGCAGACAGCAGTGCAAAGTAGTTGGCGGCGCATGGTGATCTCCCTGTTGTTTGAGCTTGCAAGAAACCAGCAAATTCGCGCTTCTTCCACCAGCGGGAGAAGGAATTGCTGCGTTGAGCCAAAAATGTTCGCGGACCCAATCAATAGGTCAACACGCCTTGAAACGCAAGCACAGCGAGAATGCGCTCTCGGCCCTAACCGTGATGCTCGCGACCGAGATATTCCTCGCTCTGCATTTCAATCAGTCGCGATTCGGTACGCGCGAATACAGCGCGGTGGCGGCGGCCGTCATAGAGATCGATGATCGGCACCGCCGCCGAGAGCACAAGCTTGACGCCGTGATCGTAGAGCTCGTCAACCAATTCGACAAAGCGTTGCGCGGCATCCTCGGTTTGCGGAGTGAACTCGGGAACGCCCGAGATCAACACGGTGTGGTACGAACGGGCGAGGAAAATATAGTCGGCAACGCCACGCGGGCCCTCGCAGATCGCGTCGAAATCGAACCATATCGCGCCATCGCCTTCGCGGCGAACCGACACCGGTCGATCATTGACCATGAGGGTCAGGTTTTCGCGCACATTCGCATGCGCGACACGCTGGAATATCGCATGCATTGAGCGCTCGGCCTGGGCGTCAGGTGGCGTCAAATAGACCGGCGCATGCTTCAGTGCGCGTAATCGCCAATCGGTTGGCGAGATCATTTCGACAATCTCGCAATGATTTTCGAGCAGGCCGATTGCGGGCAGAAAGCGTTCGCGCTGCAGACCATCCTTGTACAGATTCGCCGGCTCGGTGTTTGAAGTTGTAACCAGCACCACGCCATCGGCGAACAAGGCCTTGAGCAAGTTGCCGAGGATCATGGCATCGCCGATATCGAGAACAAAGAACTCGTCGAGACAGAGCACGCGGGTCTTTTCGGCAATGCGTTTGGCGACGGTGATCAGCGGATCGGATTGCCCACTCAGATCTCGCAGCTCGGCATGGATGCCCTGCATGAAACGATGAAAATGCACGCGGGTCTTTTCCTTGATCGGCAGCGCCTCGAAGAAAAGATCCATCAGAAAGGTCTTGCCGCGACCGACCCTACCCCACAGATACAGACCCTGCGGCGCTTCAGGCTTGTGTCCACGCAGACGTTTCCAGAGTGACAACGAGGTGTCCTCGGCCAGCGCATCGAACATGCGATCGAACGCGGCCAGAGCGATGTCCTGGGCTGGATCAGCGCTCCATTTTCCGTCGGCAACCCCTTGCGCATAACGCGCACTCGGTCGCACGGAAACCGCATTCATGCCGGATCGTTCGCCTTCGGCAAATGGCTGCGCATCGCGTTCTTGATGGCACCGCGCAAATCCATCAGGCGGCGGTGGAAGAAGTGGCTGGTTTCAGCCATGCGCACCAGTTGCGGGGAGACTTCGAGTTGCTCGACCCAGTCGAATACGGTCTGCGGATCAACGACTTCATCATCCTCACCTTGCACAACAAGCCAGGGACAATCCGGCAGTTCGATCGTTTCAAATTCCCAGCGCCCGACTGGCGGCGCAATCGTGATCAGGGCATCGGCATCGAGATGCTTGGCGTTGCGCAGGGCTACATAGCTGCCGAACGAAAATCCTGCCAGCCACAGCGGAGCATTCGGGCACACCTTGCGCGCCCATTCAACGATGACACCAAGATCGTCGCTTTCGCCTATGCCTTCATCGAATTCGCCTTCCGATTTGCCGATTCCGCGAAAATTGAAGCGCACGGTATCGAGACCGAGCTCGCGCAACGAACGCTCGATAATCGTCACGACCTTGTTGTGCATGGTGCCGCCATGCAGTGGATGCGGATGGCAGATCACGGCGATGCCGCGGGCCGTGGCCTGGGCATCTTCGCCCTCGCTCTCCGCCGGTTCGGTGACAACCTCGATGACGCCAGCCGGTCCGGGTAGCAGAAAGTGCGCGGATTCCGCAGGGAATGAGGTTGGGGTTGTCTTGACTGGATTCTTGCTCATGGGGCGCATGATACCGTGAAGGCCTCCATACGCCTGCAGCAGCGATGAATCATCTGGCCCACGCCCTGCTTTCCGGCCCCGACAAGGCTATTCAGCTCGGTGGATGGCTGGGCGATTTCGTCCGCGGCCGGATTGATTCCGAACTGCCGATCGGGGTCCAGCGCGGCATCGCCCTGCATCGCGCCATCGACACGTTCACCGATAGCCATGCCGAGATTCGCTCGCTACGGGCCTTGTTCGAGCCTGCCTACCGGCGCTACGCCGGCATCCTTGTCGATATCTGGTTCGATCATCTGCTCGCCCGCGATTTCAGTCGCTGGTCGGAGATTCCGTTGCATGTCTTCAGCGACGCTTCGCGGAAGTTGCTGGATGACAACATCAGCATGCTGCCGGACTCCCTGCACCGATTCGGCCGTTACATGCACGCCCGCAACTTGCCTGCTGCCTATGCGGATCGCGAAATGATCAGCGAAGTGCTGGTTGGCGTCAGCGCAAGATTCAAACGTGAAAACCCGTTGGCGCAAGGCTTGATTGAAATCTCGCGACTGGAACACGAACTCGCTGAGGCGTTTGCCGGATTCTTCCCGCAATTGGTTGGCTTCGCGGCGCAGTGGCGCGCGGAATCTTCGCCGACGGAATTCACCTGATCCTTGCGCATTCGTCGCCACTGCCATTCGACACGCCCAGCACAAGCTCGGCCATGGACAGGCAGGGGCCCGGTACCCCATCACACGAACGACCGACTCCTCTCGATCAAAAGCAAAGTCACTGGACCCCTGCCTGCGCCTGTCTCTTGATCACATCTTTGGCATCATTTCTTGGGCAAGGTGATAGCCCTCAATGCGTTGTTGTAGGCGCGCCCAACCCCGCCACAGGGCATCCCAACCCGGACGTCCTGTTCGC
>NZ_DASSYD010000208.1:0-3343 GCF_035703485.1 Dokdonella sp.
CTTTGCTCCGGTGGCTGCCAAGGTTATCCAGGATGACGATATCGCCGGGTCGAAGGACGGGCAGAAGAACCTGCTCGACATAGGCGCGAAAGCTCACGCCATCGATCGGCCCTTCGATGAACCATGGCGCATCGATCCGGTCATGGCGCAGGGCCGCCAGGAAGGTCATGGTCTTCCAGCGTCCGTGGGGAACCTTGGCGTGAAGTCTGCGCCCGCGTGGCGCCCATCCCCGCAAGGACGCCATATCGGTCCTGGTCCAGGTCTCGTCCTGGTCCAGGTCTCGTCGATGAAAACCAGCCGCTCAGCTTCGACGCGACCTTGATACTTTGTCCATTGTGCTCGCCGCCGCGCGACCGCGGGTCGATCGCGCTCTCCAGCCGCCACGCTTATGGAATGGCCCGTCCCTTTCTCCGGCATCAAGTACGATGCTGGTGTCAAAAACGGGAAAGGAATGAGCTAATGTCTATAACAATCCTCGGGGTTGATCTGGGAAAGAACTCTTGCAGCGTTGTTGGAGTCGACACGACCGGTGCTGTAGTCGTTCGTCGAACGATGCGCCGGCAAACGCTGGTCGAATATGTGACGAAACTTCCGGCCTGTGTAGTTGCGATGGAAGCATGCTGCGGCGCCCATCACCTGGGCCGCCTGTTTGTCGCGCAAGGTCATAAGATCCGGTTGATGTCACCGGAATACGTCCGTCCATATATTAAAGCTCAGAAAAACGACGACCGCGATGCTGAAGGAATCGCCGAAGCTGCCTCACGACCGACAATGCGGTTCGTCGAACTCAAGAGCCAGGAGCAGTTGGATATTCAAACGCTGCATCGTGTGCGCTCGCGCCTCGTGGCAGAACGAACCAACCTCATCAATCAACTACGCGCGATCCTGCTGGAGCGCGGGGAGATCTTCCCGGCCGGCCGGCGGAAATTCGAGCTTGGCGTGGATGGCATGCTTGTCGATGGCGATCAAACATTGTCACCGCGTATACGCCAGTTAGCTGGCGATTTACGTACCGAATGGAGAGAACTCGACGCGAAAATCGCGGCGTTGAATGGCGAATTTGTCAAACTGTCACGCAATGATCCCGCAGCTTGCAGGTTGACTTCGATCCCTGGCGTTGGCGTGCTCAACGCAACGGCCCTGGTCGCTGCGGTTGGCGATGCAAGTAATTTTGCCAAGGCCCGGGACCTGGGCGCCTGGCTCGGGTTGGTTCCGAAACAATCCAGCACGGGAGGTAAGGCTCGGCTGCTCGGGATATCCAAGCGTGGCAACACTTATTTGCGCACTCTACTCATTCACGGCGCTCGCGCGGCTTTGCCATCGCTGTCACAAAGCGATACGCCACTGGGGCGGTGGCTGAAGGCAATGATCGAGCGGGGCGTACACCGTAACGCCGTAGTGGTGGCTTTAGCCAACAAGCTGGCGCGGATAGCTTGGGCCATCTTGCGCAAGGAAGCGCGCTTTGAACGCAGTTACCCGGTGGCCGTGGTTTAACGCGCTGCGCATAGTTCGCGTAGTCCAACGGAGTTTGCAGGAAGGATCGAAGAGATGGCCTGACAGTCGAACGGCGTTCGGAAATCCCGATCAAAAAAATGGCACATTCGCTGCCGGCATGCTTATGGGGCTCTGAACGTGCGGATATCCATCTTGGCCATGGGCTTGCTCATGAGACCGTATACGTTGACGCAGACTGTTCAGAATGCCGTAAAATCCTCTTGCAGACGGGGCGGGCCATACGTTTTTTGAGCAGACGGTTCTCCAGCGTCAGATCGGCAACCGCCTCTTTCAAGGCACGGGTCTCACGGCGCAGGTCCTGAACTTCACCGGTCGTCGCAGCACGAGCCGTGTCGCCAGCCAGCCGCCGTTTGCCGGCTTCCAGGAATTCCTTCGACCAGGTGTAGTAGAGGCTCTGGGCTATCCCTTCCTTGCGGCACAGCTCGGCGATGCTGTCTTCGCCCCGAAGCCCATCCAGCACGATCCGGATTTTGTCCTCTGATGAAAAGTGCCGCCGCGTCGCACGGCGGATATCTTTGACTACGTGTTCGGCGGAGCGTTTGCCGCCAGTCGACTTCGTGCTCATGTTCGTTCCTTCGTCTGCGACGAGAACCGAACACTCCTTAGATCACACCATCAATTCTGTGCCATAGGCGCTGATCCCGGACAGCTTCTGAACATGTCCGATGAGATCCGCGCCTTTATTGCCGAAAATGAAGCGCGACTGAAGGCGAAGGATTAGGCCCGCCTCAAAGCTGGGGCTTGGGGCGCGACTGCCACGGAACAATCAGTTGTCATCCGATAAACAGTTCCGAAACCATTCGCTCCGGCTGTCAAATCCGCTAACGATTTCGAAAATCGCTCGCTGCATAGTCGCCCGCGTCAACAAGAAACGGGGTTTGTTGTATGAGTGGGAATGCTGACCTGGAAAACGTGCGTCGATATCGCACCATCGCTTCGCTCTATCGTCAGACCGCAGCATTCCGTCCTGCGCAAAGATGGACGCTCCTGGCACAAGCCTATGAATACGAGCGTCTCGCGATGACAGAGCTCGAAGCCCATTTCACCGGTTATGACAGCGCATCGTGGAACGTGGCGGCCACTGCGTGAGCGCGGTTGACGGTACTAAGAGCAGATCCAGGCAGAACTTGAGTCTGATGAATCGGTTGTGATTCCATATCTCGGAGCGATATCCAGGCCGAACGCTCTGAACCTGGCTGACCTCAAAATTGGAGAGCTGGCTTCCAATTATCGCGGTTAATGCATTCGCTCAATCAGCCACCGAAACAGCCCAGCTTCTATTGCGGCGTCAGCTACCCGCTCAGCCGTCCAAAGATGCAAATCGACGGAGTCGGGCATCCTGAGGACTTTTGGCGCGCTGTGGTAGATAAAGAAACAGCGATGGAAACTGCCGTCGTTATGAAACCGCCGGACATAGTCATCGAGTTCCGCCTGTGTTGACCGGCTCTTGACCTGAACCCAGGCAACCTCGTTTGTGATCGGTTGCGTCAAGACCATATCCACATCGGCCTGATTCCCGCCCACTGCGCTTTGCCGTTGCCACCCTCCCCGGGCAAAGATCAAATCGATCAGGGTCTCGAAATCGCGCCAGTCGAGCTGGCAGATCATTTGCGATGCCAGATTTCGTTGATCCTTGATCAGAGCCACCGCCTTGGTCCTGAGAGACATCGGCGAAAAGCCCACCAAAAACGACCTCGAGCGCAGGTGCCCTCCCGCCGCAACTTGTAGCCGAAACACCTACCATGGGTGATAATCTTGCGGCCGTGTCACGCTGCCCGTCTCGAGTATCGTGATTGGCGTCTACCTTGCGCTAGAAGACTGCGGAGTG
>NZ_DASSYD010000021.1:0-10012 GCF_035703485.1 Dokdonella sp.
AACAACGAGCGCAAGGTGCCGGCCTTGCTCTCGGCGACCACGACATGCTCACCCCAGATCGGGACGCCACGAAATGTTTGCTGATAGCGATAGTGCACGGTGCCATCGCCATCACGGATTTCTGCCAGCGTCTTCAGGGACGATTCGGCATCCAGAGAAAGCAACTCGGCATGGCGCTGATTGTTCGACGCGGGCGCATCCATGTTGACAGTCGCTGCCGCATATTGCGCACTGAGTCGCTCGACGCTTTGCTGGTGCAGGTCAATACGGGATGCGGCATGCGCTGACGCCGCAAGCACACCCATTGACACTGGCAACAAAGCAAGATTTATAGCCATTCGTAGATTGAATTTGATCACGGATTAATTCCCAAGATTAGTAATCGTTTGCCGCCGAAACGGCCGTGAATACCACACCTGTTCCGGGAGGATGGCCCAAACCATCCTGTGAAAACGATTCGCGCTTTCACCTGAGTGCATACCATTGCGATAAGCCCCGGAGTGCTCCGCAGACCCCACTGACCTGCCGAGCAGCGATGGAAACTATCAAGTTGCAAGTGAAATGTAATGACGCATTGCGGGAACAATTCTCGAAACGGAAACGAAGAATTCCGATCAGGACGCTCCATCCATGGACCAGCTTCCGCGCAATCAGGAATTCATCGATGCCGATCCGAGCAGACCCCACGCCCGCGATGGTTCAAGGCGAGGCTGATCAGCCAGCACAGATCCGGGCAATATCCTGATAGCCGGAAAAGGCTGCACCGTCACCGCATCCAGGGCACGCCGGATCCCGCGAAAGCTGCAGCTCGCGAAACGAGGCATCCAGGGCATCGAAACACAGCAGTCTCCCGACCAGCGGTCGACCCTGGCCCAGAATCAATTTGATCGCTTCGTTTGCCTGAAGCAGACCCATGATGCCGGGCAAAACACCAAGCACTCCCGCTTCGCTGCAGTTTGGTGCTTCGGCTGCGCTGGGTGGCTCGGGAAACAGACATCGGTAGCACGGCGAGTCTTCACGGCGTGAATCAAACACGCTGATCTGCCCGCTGAATCGATGCACCGCGGCATAGATCAACGGAATACCCAGGCGTCGGCAGGCTGCATCGACCAGATAACGGGTCGGGAAATTGTCCGCCCCGTCGATGACCAGATCATGGCCATCAAGCAATGATTCGACGTTGGCGGCAACGATCCGGGTTTCTCGGGTGTCGATGGATACGGACGGGTTCAATGCCGACAGGCTGAGACGCGCAGACTCGGTCTTGGCCATGCCAATTCTCGCGTCCACATGCACAACCTGGCGCTGCAAATTCGAGCGCTCGACCTTGTCATCATCAATCAGGGTCAGCGTTCCGATCCCTGCCGCGGCAAGGTATAGGGAGGCCGGCGAACCGAGTCCGCCAGCACCGATCATCGCCACTCGCGCCCTGGAAAGCCGGATCTGACCGCTCAGACCTACTTCGGGAAGAACCAGATGACGTGCGTAGCGTTGCGCAAAGTCGTCATCGACTGCGCCATCGGCCAGCGGCAGGCCCTCGGCACGCCAGCGATTGAATCCTCCACAGACCGAAACCACCCGCGTATAGCCAAGTTCCAGCAGTTGCTGCCGGGCCAGCAAGGAGCGCTGCCCACTGGCACAAATCATCATCAAATCGGTTGAACGATCGGCCGCAACCGCTGCTATCTCATCGCCGAGCGAAGCGCGCGCAATGCCAATGGCATCGCAGGGCATGCCGGCAGCACGCTCATCCATCTCACGAACATCGACCAGCAGCGCACCGTCACGCAATCGCGCCAGAGCTTCATGCGGCTCGATTTCGACAGGGTCAGCGCCGCTGGCAGTTTGGGAACCGGCTGTCATCATCTTTCAACGCTACTCTGTCAAGGGAAGTATCTGCACGATGCTGGAAACATCAAGCGTACGCGATTGCTCGGGCACCACAATCAACGCGTTTGCCTCGACCAGACCACGGATCATCGACGAGCCCTGACGCGCAATCGGGGTCGCCCAAAGGGTACCGTCATCACGTACTTCGCTGACCGCGCGCATGAACTCGGTTCGATCGTGACGCTTCGAGATCGGCGTTGCCAGACGGGCGTGCAGCAGGCGCGGACCAACGATCCCGGCTCCTTGCATGGCCTCAAGTCCGGGGCGCACCAGGCACAGAAATGTCGCCATCGTTGAGACCGGATTGCCGGGCAGGCAGAACACCAGCGTGCGGCCGATTTCGGCAAACAAAATTGGCATGCCAGGTCGCATGCGTACCTTCCAGAAATGCACACGACCGATTTCGGCGATTAGCCCCGGCAGGAAGTCCGCCTCACCGGCAGACACTCCGCCCGAGGTAATGATCAGGTCCGCCGAGTTCGCCGCATCAAGCAGGGCCGAGCGAATTCTTTCGCGATCATCAGGCAGATGGGTGAAAGCCGGTTCGCGGCCATCGGCTGAGAGAAGATCCAGGCCGATGCCGCATGACCGCAGCATCGCTGCAAGACCAAAGCCGTTGCTGTTGTAGATCTGTGCCGCCCCGCACTCGGCTCCAGGCATGACCAGCTCGTCGCCGGTCGTCATGACGCGGACCCTGGGCAAGGCCGAGACGGAAACCTCATCGAAGCCGGTCGACGCGAGTGCAGCCAGTTCGGCCGCATGGATCCGTCGCCCTGCTCCGACGACGATGTCGCCAGTGCGAAAGTCTTCGCCTGGCGGGCGCACGTGGGATCCACGGGTCTCGCCCGCACCAATCACCACGAACTCTGCGTCGACCACACAGTGCTCCTTGATCACCACGGTATCCGCGCCAACAGGCAACGGTGCTCCGGTGGTGATGCGCAGACACTCGCCGGGACTGATTTGCGCCGTCGACCCATCACCGGCGAGGCGGGTTCCGATCAGGCGCAAGCGATGCGGACCGGGCTTGGCAAGATCCTCGCCACGCACGGCAAAACCATCCATGGCCGAGTTCGCAAATGGCGGCTGGTTGCGCAAGGCAAGTACGTTGCTGGCGAGGACTCGAGCGAACGCATCCTGCAGGGCAACGGTCACTGCCGGCAGGCGACGCAAGGCGCATTGTTCGGCAATACAGGCTTGAGCCTGGGCAACGGAAAGCCGGGTCGGAAATTCATTCACGGTTGCGCACGTCCTCCGTCATCGCAGCGAAATCCTCGGCCGTATTCAAATTGAACCAATCCAGGCCTGGATCAGGGCAAACAAGCTCCAACGCGCCGATGCGGTCCTGCCAGCGGGATACCCCATTGCCATCGTCAAGCGCAGACTTTGCCGATTCCGCGAGGCCTCTGCGATACACGGCAAACAGGGGTTGCCGGCGCTCTCCGTCGTGTGCGACGGCAGCGCTTGCGTCGTTGGCCAACGCATGCTCGATGAGATCAACGCCAAGGCCACGGGGAATCCGCAGACAGTCAACCGGAACCGTAAACAACCAATCGGTTTCGCAAGCAAGAAGCGCCGCCACGATTCCGGCCAGCGGCCCCTTGAAATCAACCGGGCTCTGATCCGTGATGGTTGGAGCATACCGCGAGTAGGATTCGAGATTGCGGTTGGCAACGACAAGACAAGGAGATTCGGAGCCGCCTTGCCGTGATTCAACAACCCAGGCAATCAATGGTCGGCCATGCAGGGCAACCAGCCCCTTGTCGACACCTCCCAGTCGGGTAGCGGCACCACCGGCAAGTATCGCCGTGGTCATGCTTCGCGAATGCTGAGCAAGTTGCGACATGGTTCTACACAATCCTCGAATGCTGGCAGTTGTGCAATGTCGTACGCTTCTAGAAGTTTGCGGCGAAATGCACTTCGCTCTTCGCGCACCTCGCCAACTGCTATGCGCTCACCTGAAACCAATCATTACTTGCTGCGCTTGGTACTGCGAATCATGCGCTGGCGCTGCTTTTGCTGACCCTCGCTGAGCACATTCTTCTTTCCTGCATAGGGATTTTCGCCTTCACGGAAATCGATGCGGATCGGTGTGCCTTCGAGCTTGTAGCGCTTGCGAAGGAAGTTTTCGAGATAGCGCCGATAGGATTCGGCCAGATGCTTGGTTCGCGAGCCGTGAATGATGATGGTTGGAGGGTTTGAACCACCCGGATGCGCGTAACGCAGCTTCGGTGCATGGCCACGAACCAGCGGTGGCTGGTAGGCAGCATAGGCCGCTTCCAATGCACGGGTCAGATCCGAGGCGGTGAGCTTCTTGTTGGCCGACGCATGGGCGCGATTGACGCTCTTCATCAATTCGCCGATGCCCGACCCATGCAGGGCCGAAATCGTCAGCTGCTTTGCCCATTCGACAAAAACCAGCTTGCGCTGCAGCGAGCGCATGCACTGCTCGCGGTCGTAGGTTTTCAGACCATCCCATTTGTTGACCGCTATCACCAGCGCACGACCCGCATCCAGGGCATGACCGATCAATCCGGAATCCTGGTCGGTAACGCCTTCGTTGGCATCGAGCAACATGATCACCACGTTGGCGGCATCAATGGATTGCAAGGTCTTGATGACACTGAATTTTTCGACAGCATCATCGATTCTGGAGCGACGCCGGACACCGGCCGTATCAATCAAGGTGTAACGACGACCATCGCGCTCAAGCGGGATTCGGATTGAATCTCGAGTGGTACCTGCAACATCGGAAACGATGACCCTGTTTTCGCCTAGCAGGCGGTTGACCAGAGTCGACTTGCCGACGTTCGGTCGGCCAACGATGGCGACGCGGACTCCGCCTTCATCGTCGGCACTGATCGTCTCGCCATCGTCTGACGGCAAGAGTTCCTCGATCGCCTCGATCAGATCGCGCGTGCCATGATTGTGCGATGCCGCCATTGGCAGCGGAGCGGCGACGCCAAGCCGCGCGAAATCCGCAAGCGCCATGGTTTCATCGAGACCGTCGGTCTTGTTGACCGCGAGCAACATCGGTTTGGCCGTGCGCCGCAAGCGCCCGAGTATGGCCTGGTCGGTCGGCAGCAAGCCGTCACGCGCATCAACAACGAAGACGACCACGTCGGCTTCGGCGATGGCGAGCTCGACCTGACGCACCGTCAAGCCCGCCAGGCCTTCCTCACTGTCGGCGATGCCGCCAGTATCGACGAGCACGAAATGACGCTCGCCAAGCCGGCAGAAGCCGTAATGACGGTCTCGGGTGACCCCGGGCATATCCGCAACCAGTGCATCACGCGAGCGCGTGAGCACATTGAACAAGGTCGATTTGCCAACGTTGGGGCGTCCAACCAGGGCGACGACAGGCAGCATCGCGGGCGCTCCGTATCTAGAAACAGTGACACCCGGCCAGAGCCGGATGCCATCGGTGGGCAAGGCCTGGAATCGCCGCGGCCTTAGCCATCGCGATTCCCTCGCACTTGCTGATTACTGCGTGCGGAACGCGGCAAGATTGCCGTTGGCGCTCTCGACGTAAACAACATCGCCGCTGACCACTGGTGCACTCTCAATTGCCTTCTTGCCAACGCGCTGGCGCGCAGCGAATGAGCCATCACTCAGCTTCAACCAATGCACATAGCCATCAAGATCACCGACCACGGCATAGTCACCGACAACCGCCGGCGCACTCAACCAACGATGGAGCAGGCCGTCCTGTTTCCACAGATTGGCGCCACTCTGTCGATCGAACGCCCAGACGGTGCCATCGGCACCACTGATCACAACCGTCGTTGCGCTGACAGCGAGACCGGCAAAGCTCGACACATCACGAGCCCAGAACGGACGACCGCTTTCCGCGTGGAATGAAGCAATCTGGCCGTTGTAGCTGCTCGCAAACAGTTCGCCGTTGTCGAGAACGAGTTGACCATCGGAGTCAGCAAGTCGCTCGACTTCGGTACGCCCCTCTCCGGCTGACAGCACCTGGGTCCAGGCCGCCGCACCATCCGTTTCACGGACGGAAACCAGGCGCCCACTATCGTAGCCATCAAAGACGAATCCATCGCCGATCAGTGGCGGTGAGTTTCCGCGCAAGCTCAACACCGGAACCGCTTGTTCGTAGACCCAGCGACGCGAACCGTTGGCCGGATCAAGTCCGTAGAGCCGACCGTCCTGAGCGCGTACAGCGATGACTTCATCACTGATCGCCGGTGCGCTGATGATTTCGGAGCTGAGCTGGACACTCCAGCGCTCACTGCCATCTGCGGCCGAAAATGCATGGACCTGTCCATTCAGCGCACCGACGACAACGATATCGGCAGTCGCCGCAGGACCGCCAGACCAGCTCATTTTCTTGACGTTCGTTGACCACAACCGACGTCCGCTTGCAGCATCGAGTGCCTGCAGCTCGCCGCTGACGCTGGCGACATACAGCCGATCACCGACAACCGCCGGATTCATGCGCGCACCGGATTTTCCCGCACCCTTGCCGATCGATCCCGACCACAGTTTCTGCACACTGACGCTGGGTGTGAATTCGACAAGCTCGGTCGGTGGCTCGACGTTGTCTTTCTTGCCAAGGCTTTTGAGCCAGTTGCAGCCGCCGAGCGAAAGCGAGACAACAGCGAGAACGAGAATGGCGCGCCTCATGATTTCGTTTTCTCCGCCACCTTTTCAACTCCAGCATCCGATACCGGCAAGTCAGCCTGCTTCATTTCGACGAAGGCGCGATCCGGTGATTGCGCGTCCTGGTTTGACAACGCCTCGGCGTAGGCTGCGCGCGCATCCGCGCTGCGGCCAAGCTTGACCAGGGCGTCACCCCGCAGTTCGCTCGCAATGGCCGGAAAATCCGATTTCGCGACCTTGTCCAATTCGGCAAGAGCGGCATCAGCCTTGCCCTCGGCCAGATCCAGACGCGCCTGACGCAAGGCAATCAACGACTTCATTACCGAGTTTCTGGCTGATTGATTGGCCCAATCCAGATCGGCTTGCGCCGCCTTGAGGTCACCATCAGTGACGGAAACCTCGGCTTGACGCATCGCGGCAAACGTTGAGAACGCACTCTTCGCATAGTCCTTGCGCAAGCCCTCTGCAATTCGCTTGGCATCATCACTACGTTTGGCATCTACGGCATCGACAAATGCGTCGAACTGCAATGCCGCTTCAGCATGTGTGCGCAATTCGCGGGCCTTCCATTGCTTGTATCCGAAGATCAGCAAGAGACCAATCGTGATTCCGATCGCGATCGACATCGCGTTGGTACGCAACCACTTGCGCACCAATTCACCTTGTTCATGCTCGTCGAGAACTTCAAAAGCCATACGCATCACCGAATGAAGCGCCACAGGAAAGGGTGCCGATTATCGGCGGCGGCGCGGGGGGCGATAGGGTAACAGGATTCCAGGCAATGCCTGTAAAAAAAGAGGTGGCCAACTGGAGGCGGTTACGAGTCGATATCCGAGGTCAATTCGGAACCAGCAAAGACTCGCAAGCTGGCCACGTTTGCGCGCCGGAACGGCGCCAGGTCGATTCTCTTGCCATCGGCGATAACTTCGGCCCCCTGAGCGTTGCCAATGCGAACGGAAATTGCGCCATTACTCGAGTAACTGCGTTTGATTCCGGCTTCGAGCAGGCCATATTCGAGCTTTTCGCCGCTGGCGGTCGTCACTTCGACCCAGCTCGACTGGCTCAAAGTCAGGACAAGTGAATGCTTGCCTGCAATCGGCGCATCCTCGGCCGTCGTGACAGCGGGTTTCGCAGGCTGCATGGCATTGAACGGAGCCATCGACGCGATGATGGGTGGCGCATCTTCAGCCGGCGAACCCTGCGACAAAGCCGACGCTGAATTGGCAGAGGGCTGCGCGGAAACGCTGTTCGCAGCGGGAGATTTCTCGCCTGCGGCATTGGAAACATCCTCGACGATACCCGGTATGGGCGCTTCCCGGGTTTCCGTGGGGCCATCCAGCATGACCGTGCGTGCAAGATTCTGTTCGAGGCCACCGTGCGTCGCCAGCCAGACCGCCGGCCCGACAACGAGCGCCGTCAAGATCAGATAGGTTGCACTGACCGAGTAGCGATCTACCAGGTAACGTGAGCGTGAGACTCTTCCAGTCGAAACCAGCGGCGCTCGTTCGCCGTGTGTTTCAACGACCTTTTCCGCAAGCACCTGTGGCATGTCCATGAGGCGCGCGTAGCTGGTCAAGTAGCCGCGCAGATAGACGGCGTGCGCAATACCGCTGTAGTCATCCTCTTCGATTCGTCGAATCAGGCGTGCCTGCAACTTGAGCTGTGCGCCGACCTCCTCACATGACCAGCCTCGCAGTTCGCGCGCGGCGCGCAAACGCTGGCCGATTGAACCCGGATCGTCTTCCATCACATTGCCTGCCGAGGCATCCAGATCGGCCATCGAATCAGACTGATTCGGAGTGTCCGTCGAACACGATTGCAGATCCTGATGTTCGACGCCTTCATTGCTCACTGTTTTACTCTCCGGAATTGACAACCAATCAAGCTGACCTGGGTCAGCGGCTTTTATGCCCCAATTCCTATGGGTTTGAATCCTGGATTTTCGTCGGCTCACGCCTAATCCTGATCATCGGTCACGATCACTGCATCCAGCGATCGCGCCTGTGGCGACTGGGGAAACTTGTCACGCAAGCGGCGGGTGTAATTCTGCGCCGCTTTACCGTTACCCAGTCGAAGTTCGATATTGCGCCCCAGCAGCAAGGCATCCGCGCTTTGCTGCCCGACCGCTTCGTAGCGTTGAATGAATGCACTGGCCCGGAAAAAATCGTTCTTCCGATAAAGAACCGTGGCCATCTGGAACAGGGCTTCGGCGTTATTCGGCTCGCGATTCAGCGCTTCGCGCAAATCCTGCTCGGCAACATCCAGCTTGCCCCCCTTGATCGCACAGGTTCCCGCATTGGTCAAGGCTACAGCAGGTGTTTGGTAGAACGGATCTGAGATGGCGCGCACAAAATAGACAGCTGCGTCGTCATAGCGACCCATCTTGCAGAGAAACGCACCGTAATTGTTGTTCTCATTGCCGGACTTCGGCATCAGCTCGGCAGCACGTCGATAATTCTTTTCGGCGTTGGCGTTGTCGCCAATGCGTTCGTACAACAACGCAATCACGGTGTGAGCGTCGGCATGATTGGCATCGGCTGCCAGCGCCTTCTGCAGGTTTTCCATGGCCGGCTCAAGCTTGCCCTGAGCCATGTATTTCTGACCCAGGTTGGTGTACAGCGTCGCCGCCTTGGTTTGCGGATTCTCGGGGTTGCTCTCTGCCACGCGCCGCGTGGTTCCAGTGCCTGTCGCACATCCTGCCAACAAAGCCAGAACCCCTACCACAACCAGCATCCGATCAAGCCGCATCAGTCACGCCCTCTTCGATCTTCTTGCGAAACTCTGCCTGACGACGGGTACGATCCATGACCTGCCCCTTGAGCTGGCCACATGCCGCGTCGATGTCATCACCGCGCGTGCGTCGAACCATGGTCAGCACACCGGCATTGAGCAGAATGGTCTGGAAATCACGGATCGCCGACTCATCCGAGCGCTCATAGCGAGTGCCGGTAAACGGATTGAATGGAATCAGATTGACCTTGCTCGGCACCTTGCGCACCAGCTTGACCAGTTGCCTGGCCAGTTCCGGCGTGTCGTTGATGCCTTTCATCATCGTGTATTCAAATGTGACCGTCGTGCGTGGGCCGCGCTGCGTATAGCGCAGGCAGGCGTCCATCAACTCGGCGATCGGATATTTCTTGTTCAGTGGTACCAGTTGCGTGCGCAGTTCGTCATTTGGCGCATGCAGCGAAACCGCAAGGGAAACATCACTTTCTTCGGACAGGCGATCAATCATCGGCACCAAGCCGGCTGTCGACAAAGTCACACGCTTGTTGGCCAGGCCAAAACCGAGATCGTCGCGCATGATGCTCATGGCGCGGACGACGTTGTCGAAATTGAGCAACGGTTCGCCCATGCCCATCATGACCACGTTGGTCAGCTTGCGCTGGTGATGCGGCACATTGCCGAGGTGCCTGGCCGCGACCCAGACCTGACCGATGATCTCGGCCGTCGAGAGATTGCGATTGAAGCCCTGGGTACCAGTCGAGCAGAACGTGCAATTTAG
>NZ_DASSYD010000062.1:0-21335 GCF_035703485.1 Dokdonella sp.
TTCCTCTCGATGGTTTGAAGATGGTCGGCACGCTCGGTCCTGCAGCCAAGCCGGAGGGTTTGCTGAAGGATCCGGAGGGTGTTATTCGAAGGGTCCATATTGGTAACTATGTGGGTCAGAACTACGGCAAAATTACCGCTATCAATGAGGGCCAGATTGACCTGGTCGAGTTGGTGCCGAACCAAACAGGCGGCTGGGTAGAGCGCCAAACCTCGATTTCGTTGGCGGATGCCAGCAAGTAATGACCGACCCGTTGGGGGTAAGCAAAATGATCAACACAGCTACTGACATGCACGGGCACGCGCCCGCCAAAAGGATGCGAAAGGCTGCAATTGCAGGCTTGCTTGCGTTCTTGGGGCTTGTCTTCTCCGCTTCGGCCCTGGCCGAAAACGTGCTCGAGGATCTCACCTATACCGCGCAGCCTGGTGGCAAGGTCGAAGTCACCATGCATTTTGCCGAGCCCGTCGCTGTGCCGCAGGCCTTCACCACGGAGTCGCCGCCGCGCATTGCCCTGGATCTGGCCGATACACGCAACGCCTTGAGCCAGCGCCGCATCGAAATTGGAGCCGGCGCAACCGCAGGTATCTCCGCGGTCGAGGCAGCGGGACGCACCCGAGTCGTCGTCGATTTGTTTCGACCCGCCAGCTACGAGACAAGAATCAATGGCAAGGACCTGATCCTCACGATTGCGGCCAATGTTTCCGGTTCCACTCCGGCAGCCGCTTCCGCCGCCAACAGGAATCCGACCAAACGTGTTGCTGGAAACGCAGTTGAGCTGAGCAATGTCGATTTCCGCCGCGGCAAGAATGGCGAAGGCCGCATTGTGGTCAGTTTTTCCGGTCCGGGTGCTTCGGCTGATCTGAAAAAGCAGGGCGACAAGGTTGTACTCGACATCCTCAACGTCAAACTTCCGCCGGATCAGGCCAAGCGGCTCGACGTCCTCGATTTCGCCACGCCGGTGCAATACATCGAAACTCGCTCTCGCGGAACCGGCGTGCGTATCGACATCACCGCGCAAGGCCCCTACGAGCAGCTGGCGTACCAGAGTGGCAACGAATATGTCGTCGAGATTTCGCCGAAGCGTGAAGACGAGAAACTGAAGAAGAATGCCGAGCCGGTTTACAACGGCAGTCGCGTTACTTTCAACTTCCAGGACATTCCGACCCGTTCGGTTTTGCAGCTGATCGCTGACGTTTCCGATCTCAATATCGTCGTCGCTGACAGCGTTCAGGGCAACGTGACCCTGCGTCTGATCAATGTGCCATGGGATCAAGCCCTGCATATCGTGCTTCAGGCCAAGGGCCTTGATCAGCGCAAGCAGGGCAATGTCATCTGGGTTGCGCCACAACAGGAAATAGCTTCGCGGGAACAGGCGATTGCCGACGCGCGTCTGCAGATGGAAGACAAGGTTGAGCTGGTTTCCGACTACATTCCGATCAGCTATGGCAATGCCAAGGATATTGCATCTTTGTTGACGAAGGACACGCAGGGTACGCAAGGTACGCAAACGGGTGGTGGTCAGGGAGGCCAGCAGCAACGTGGTTTCCTCTCGCAGAGAGGGACGGTCAGTTTCGACGATCGCACAAACACTCTGCTGGTTAGCGACACGCCGCAAAAGGTTCTGGAGATCCGACAATTGATCGCGGTACTCGATCGCCCGGTTCAACAGGTGCTGATCGAGTCGCGTATCGTCATTGCGACAGATACATTCGCGCGTGAGTTGGGAGTCAAGTTCGGAATCAGTGGAGGTTACGAAGATAACCACGGCAACGTCGTGTCGACGGCTGGCACAGTCGCCGGTACTGATCGCATGAGCAATCTGGCCCTGAACAATCGTTTCAACGGCGGCCGCGGTCTGCCAGTATTCAACCCAGGCACGATTCCCACTTCCTCGGGTGTCGGCAGCGGTGGCGGAATTGCAGTTCCGAGCCTGAATGATCGACTCAACGTGAATCTGCCTATAGCGTCTCCGGCAGGTAGTTTCGGACTGGCGATTCTGGGTGCCGACTATTTGCTCGACCTTGAGCTTGCTGCCGCCCAGACCGAAGGGCGAGGAGAAGTCGTCTCAAGTCCACGCGTGGTAACCGCCAACCAGAAGGAAGCGGTAATCAAGCAAGGTCAGGAAGTCGCCTATGTGACCTACCAGAACGCAGGCGGCGGCGGCCTTGGTACAGCAACGGTTCAATTCAAGGAAGTCGTGCTTGAACTGAAGGTCACGCCAACGATCACGGCAGACGATCGTGTAGTGCTGAATCTTGCCGTCAAAAAGGATGCAGTCGCCGGATACGTCGACAATCCCGGTGGTGGCCAGGTGCCGATTATCGACAAACGCGAAATCAATACCTCGGTATTGGTCGACAACGGTCAAACCGTCGTTCTCGGTGGTGTTTACGAGGTTGAGAAACGTGATGGCGTAACCAAGGTGCCTTTCCTTGGTGATGTGCCGGTTCTCGGCAATCTGTTCAAGAAGACCACTCGCAGCGACACCAAGGCGGAATTGCTGATCTTCGTGACCCCCCGAATACTTAGTGAAAGTCTGAAATAGAGCGTCCAGGGACCGGTGACACCCCTATGGGTGTGCGCCAAGAGACGTGTGACGTGAAACCATTGCGATCCTGGAGAAACTACATGAAATTCCCGTTCAAGACGCTTGGCCTGCTGCTTGCGAGCATGGCCCTCGCCAGCTGCGGTGGTGGCGGCAGCGATGGTGGTGCCACCTCGGCACCGCAGCCTGGTTCGATTACGCTGACTGCTTCGCGTACGACACTGCCGCTCAATCCTGGCAACATTCTGCCGTACCCCGGTTCGCCATTCATGGCTGAGGTTGCGTTTACCTACCGCAACAATGCCGGTGTCATTACGGCTTTGACCAGCGACGCAACCTTTACGACAAGCTCACCAAGCACGATCAGCTTGTCGCCGCCAGATGACCCGTCTACGGATGAAAACGAAATGGCGTCGCGTGTCGTTTCCTTCAATGACACGACCAACAACGGTTCCTACGTGTTCTTTGCAACGTCCTACGATGTTGCAGGAACATCGGTGGTCACCGCATCGGCCACCGATCCGGCGACCGGCTTGACGGTCAGCAAGACCCTGACCTTCACGGTGCAGGGTGCTCCACCGGTTCCGGGCTCGGTAAATTTGACCCCAAGTCCGTCGGTGATTTACGTGGCCGGTGTCGGTGGCGTGACAAGTTCCACCATTTCGGCCCAGGTTCGTGATGGCGCCAATCAGCCGGTGCCGGATCCGGGTAGCGCTGACAATGTGAAATTCGAGATTGTCGGCGACGCTGGCGGCGGTATCCTCTCTGCCCCGTCGGGCAGTGGCGCAAATGTTACCGCCAAGACGGTTGCCGGAATCGCGGCGGTTTCCTTCCAGTCAGGCACCACATTGCCACCAGGACCCGTACAGATCCGCGCCACCGTAGATCGCGCCGACAACAATGTGTCAAACGGCATCAGCGATCCCATTTCGGCCACCACGAGTGTCGCAGTATCAGACGGCAAGCTATTCGGTGTGGTCATCACATCGCCGGATCTCGAAGCCGTTACAGCCAATCATGTCTTCGCTGGCGTTGATGCCAACGGCAACCCGGTCGGCGGACTCGATGGCACCTACAGCTTCACCATCAGCGCACTGGCAACTGATCGCCAGGGCAATCCGGTCGTACCAGGTACGACAATCCAGTTTGGCGTAATTGACGCGCCGTTGTCGGGATTCCCGAGCACTGGCGGTGGTGTATTTGACATCGCTGGCGGTGACGGCAATCCACTTGAGGGTGGCACGGCATTTACAGCGCCAACCGGACATTTCACAACTGCCGGTGGCGGTGCAGGCCCTGGCGATACCTTGCTCGTCTTTGGTCAGCTGGTCACAGGAAACTTTGATCTCGAGAATGCTCGTGTTGTAAGCTCCATCGCCAATGCGACCAATCTGACGGTTACCAGCGCCTTCAACCGCAATGACACAACCGGAAGCTCGGTAAATTACGGTGCAGTGCTTCCGTATGTGATCGGACGCGCGACCGAAGCCAATATCACCGCAAGCGCAACGACCAATGCGGTTGGTGTGGCCTCAACCACGCTCAACTATCCGGTTTCCCGCCTGGGCAAGCAGACCATCGTTTGGGCCCAAGGCAATGCCGCGACCAGCTCAGTCGTCAGGACAGTCGGCGATATACAGCCGGTTCGCCTGCCGGGCGTAGCTCCGTTGACGATTGCAGTGAGTCCATCACCACTGCTGGGCAACACGACTACCAGCGTAACGGTGTGCGTCTATGATGCGTTCAACTCGCCACTCCAGGGAATCTTCCCCGGCTTTTCGTTCCATGACCTTGGTATTGGCTCGGGCAGCATTGATGGCGTGAGTGGCTCCGGCAACATGAGTTCCGCGACCGGAAGCGATGGATGCACCGTGGGTACCGTCGTAACTGCCGGACTATCCGGCGGTGGCTCGGGCGGCGGTGGAGCCGGTAGCCCAGGCGTAATCTTCAACGTCGGCAACAGCGAACCGGTCGACATTCCTATCTCGGTCAGCACGGGCTTGCTCCTGCAGGCATTCCCATCATCCACTTCAGGCGGCGCAGTCAACCTGTTGTTGACTGATGGCAATGGCAATCCGGTGCCCAATGCTCAGATCGCCGGCGTCTGTACAGGCGGACCAAGCATCGTCGGACAAATTGCTCCGACCGGAGCCAACGGTCAAACCGTGGCTTCGATCCTGCCAACCGGCCTCGCCTGTGTTGCCCAGGGTGAGCCGCGGAATACCGGAACATGCGTATTCTCGACAGGTGTGCAAGGCGGACCAACGGCAACGGTTACCGTACTCGGGCCCGTCGATCCCGACCCACCAGCCAGTCCGCCTGAGCCTTGCGGCAACTGATCGCAAGGTCAATGGCAAATCAGAAAAAGGACCGCGAATGCGGTCCTTTTTTTGTTCGCTTCGCTGGCGCCAGCCAAGCGAATACCTGATACAGGCAAGCAATGGGGCCTTGGAGCCGATCCTCTGCCACAATAGCGTTGACCTTGGGGAGAGGGGCGAACTGGATGGAGCAATCTAGCAAGCGGCTAAGCGTCAAGGCCGGTGATGCCATCTTTGCGGAAGACGATGCACCGACCACCGCATTCCTGATTGAAGTCGGGCGCGTGGTCGTCAGTACAATTCAGCATGGAGAGTACCGACAACTCGGCGAGCTTGGACCGGGCGCATTGCTCGGAGAAATGGCGGTCATCGATTCGGCGCCTCGATCAGCGACCGCCCATGCTCTGACGGATTGCGAGTTGACCCCGATTGACCGCAATCAGTTTGCCGAGCGCCTCGCGGCTGCAGATCCGGTCGTACGCGCTCTGCTCATGAGCCAATTGACCCGCTACCGGTCTGCACTGGCAACCCTGACCGGTGCCGCGCTCTCGGAAACGGAGCTGAAACCCAGTGAGAATTCGGCAGCTTTCGACAAGATTCGTCTTGAAAGTGAGCTGCGTAGCGCTCTTGAGCGCGATGAGCTGGAAGTCCTGTTGCAACCCCTGCTACATATCCCGAGCGGAATCATTGCAGGATACGAAGCTCTCATTCGCTGGCAACACCCAACGAGAGGAGCGGTATCTCCGAATGAATTCATTCGCCTGGCCGAAGAAACCTCACTGATCATTCCGATTGGTGATTATGTCCTGGCGCGGGTTTGCGACATGCTTGTCGATTTGCGCAATCGCGGTCGCGAGCCTTTGCCATTCATTGCCCTGAATGTCTCGGCACGCCAACTTGATGACCCGACTCTCGTGGATCGGATGCTGGATCATTTGAGAAGCAGGGACTTGCCTCCGGACCGACTGGAAGTCGAAATTACCGAAAGTCTTGTCTTCAACCAGAAGCAGATTGGTCAGCTACTCGATCGCTGTCATGCCGCCGGCATGGAAGTGGCGCTTGATGATTTCGGAACCGGTTACTCGAATCTCGGACCCGTGCTGGAATTGAGCTTTGATCGGATCAAGCTGGATCAGGCTTTCACGCGATCACTGCACACCAAACGAGGGCATGCCCTGGTCAGTACCATTGTCGCAATGACCAAGGCCCTTGGTTGTGAAATGATTGCCGAAGGCGTCGAAGAAGTGTCGCAACTTGAAGCGCTGCGTGAGCTTGGTTGCGACTATGCGCAGGGCTGGCTGGTCGGCAAGCCGATCAGCTTGCAGCAGGTCCTGGAAACCGGTTGATTGACCCAACGACAGCCACACCGCGACAGCCATTTGGCAACGCGTCGTCGCAACTTTTGCAGCATTGCGCGGTCACATGCTGCGCGCCTTCGCGCCGCTGACCCACCTTCACAACCTGTGACAGAACCCATGGACATGCCCGAAAAAACCTCGGCGACTACTGCCTTCTCCCAGCTCCGAAGCGAGCTCTCGCAATGCATCATCGGCCAGCAGTCACTGGTCGATCGTTTGCTGATCACTCTGCTTGCGGACGGTCACTTGCTGGTTGAGGGAGCACCTGGGCTCGCCAAGACGACGGCGATCAAGGAGCTGGCGAATCGTATTGAAGCCGATTTCCATCGCGTTCAATTTACCCCGGACCTGTTGCCTGCCGATTTGACCGGAACCGAAATCTATCGCCCACAAACCGCGGTGTTCGAGTTCCAGCGCGGGCCTCTTTTTCATAATGTAATACTTGCCGATGAAGTCAATCGTGCGCCAGCCAAGGTCCAATCCGCCTTGCTTGAGGCAATGGGTGAGCGGCAGATCACAGTCGGCAGCAACACGTTTCCGTTGCCGCCGCTGTTCCTGGTCATGGCGACGCAGAATCCGATCGAACAGGAAGGGACCTACCCATTGCCCGAGGCCCAGCTCGATCGCTTCCTCCTGCATGTGCGAATTGGATATCCCGATGCAGCCGCAGAGGCGGAAATCCTGAGTCTCGCGCGCAGTCGAGCACGCGATGGCAAGTCAACAAGCACCCCGACGGCACGTCCAATCAGCCAGGCGCAAATATTTGCAGCACGAGCCGAAGTACTCGAGATGCATCTGGCGCCCGCTCTGGAGAACTACATTATCCAGCTCGTCCTGGCGACGCGCGCACCGGCCAGTTATGGTGAGGAGCTCAGCCGCTGGATCGCCTTCGGCGCGAGCCCGCGCGGAACGATTGCCCTTGACCGTTGTGCCAGAGCGCATGCCTGGCTCGCCGGCCGTGACTATGTGTCACCGGATGATGTTCATGCGGTTGCCGCCGATGTCCTGCGTCATCGCGTCTTGATGACCTACGAAGCCGAGGCGGAAGGAATCAGCAGCGACCATGCGATCAACCTTCTGCTTGAGCGTGTGCCACTGCCCTGAATCAGTTTGACAGATCTGCCCGTGCCTGTTCGAGCGCGTCCTGATTAGCGTCGGGCAAGCTACGAGCACACTGCGTACCGGCTGCATGGCAATGCGCATGCTCCAAACTCCACTCCGGATCGCCACCTTGAATCAATGAACAAACAACCCAGCCAATCGAATGCCGGCATCAAGGTCTCACTCGATGAGCTACTGGCCTTGTCCGCGCAGGTGCGTGGCAGCAGTCTGGCTGAGGTCAGGCGTAGCGCCGCCGCACGTACCGGTTTGCATGCGTCGCGCTGGCGCGGTCGCGGCGTCGATTTTCGCGAGTCGCGTATCTACCAGGCTGGCGACGATATCCGTCACATGGATTGGCGGGTCACCGCGCGCAGCGGCCGACCGCATACCAAGTTGTTTGAAGAAGAGCGCGAGCATGGCCTGCTATTGATGGTCGACTTCAACGCTGGCATGCGCTTCGGCACGCGCACACGATTCAAGAGTGTGCAGGCCGCGCGGACGGCGAGCTTGCTCGCCTGGATGGCAAGCGCATCCGGTGATCGCGTCGGCGCAATTGGCTTTGGCGGCGGAATTCGAAACGAAGTGAAGCCGAACGGTGGACGTCGCGGCGTGCTTCAGGTGTTGCGTGCGCTGCGCGACTGGGATCATGCCGCTGGAACAGAGAATGAGTCGCTGGCCAGCGCGTTGGAGCGTGCACGCAGATTGTTGCGCCCCGGTACGCGCCTGATCCTGATCAGCGACGGGTTTAGTGCGGATGACGAGGCTTGGCCAGTGCTTGCGCGATGTGCCTCACGCAACGAGCTTGGTTGCGTACTGATCTCCGATCCGCTTGAACACGCGCCACCCCCGCCCGGGCGCTATGCACTCAGTTCGCAAGGGTCCCGGCGCACCCTCGATTTCGCCGACAAGAATCTGCGCTCGCGATGGCCCAAACCTTTCGACGCCATGCGCGAGCGCGTACGCAGCGAGTTCACCCGGCTTGGTGCACGCGTCGTCGAAGTCAGCACCGATGCGGACGCGCGGCGAGCGATTCTTCCATTCACCCAGCGCGTGCTCGGACCAAGGGACTCCTCGGCATGAATCCGACCGGTCCCGAATTGCGTGACATCCACCTTCCTGCCGACCCCTCATGGTGGCCACCGGCCCCGGGTTGGTGGATTCTCGCCGCGCTGGTCATCGGTCTGACGCTCTGGTTCGGCTTCTGGATGCGAAGGCGCTTGCGCCGACGTCAATGGCGCCAACGCATCATGCTCGAACTGGATCGCATCGCCGCGAACGATTCGTTGAAATCCAGCACCCCCGCTTTGACCGCGGCGCTCTCACAACTCTTGCGCAGGGCCGGACGAATCATTCGCCCCGATGCATCGAGCTTGCGCGGCAAGGCCTGGCTAGAATTTCTCGACTCGATCGTGGAGTCAGACGAGTTCTCGAATGGGCCAGGATGCGCACTCCTTGAGGGCCCGTATCAGCGTGAGTCGAAAGCCGATCATGAAGCCCTGATCGAGCTGGTTCGACGCTGGATGAAACGCGCACTGGATGATCGGGTGCCGCATGTTTGAACTGGCCTGGCCGTGGCTGTTGTGTGCTTTGCCACTACCGCTGATCGCGGCCTGGGTGCTCCCGCGTGCGCGCAGCGCGACCTCGGCAGCGCTCAAGCTGCCGCATATCGGCATCCAGTTGCCGGATTCCGCAAACAGTTCGCCGGTACCAAACCTCCGCCGAATTCTTGCCTTGCTTGCATGGTCGCTTCTGGTGCTGTCCTGCGCACGACCGCAATGGCTCGGTGAACCCGAGGATGTGCCGCGCAGTGGTCGCGACCTGCTGCTGGCCGTGGATACCTCCGGCAGCATGAGCATCCAGGATATGCAGATTGGCAATCGCGCCACCGATCGCTTTTCGACCGTCCAGGTGATTGCTTCGGACTTCATACAGCGCCGTGTCGGCGACCGCGTAGGCCTGATCCTGTTCGGTTCGCGCGCCTATCTGCTGACTCCGCTGACCTTTGATCTGAAGACGGTTGCAAAACAACTCGACGAATCGGCCATCGGCCTAGCCGGGCGCGAAACCGCCATCGGTGATGCGGTCGGTCTGGCCGTCAAGCGCCTGCTCGAACGACCTCAGGATCAACGCGTTCTGATTCTGCTCACCGACGGCGTCAACAACGCCGGTGAACTTGACCCGCAAAAAGCCATCGAACTGGCCGAAGCCAACAAAGTGCGCATTTACACGGTTGGCATCGGTGCCGAAGCGGTCAGTGTTGACAGCTTTTTCGGAAGTCGCATGGTCAATCCATCTGCCGATCTCGACGTGGCCATGTTGACCAAGATGGCCGAAAAAACTGGTGGCAAATTCTTCCGTGCTCGCGATACCGCCGAACTGGCTGGCATCTATCGCGAGATCAATCAGCTCGAACCGGTTGCGGACAAGGCCGAAACGTTGAGGCCGGTCAAGGAGCTTTACGACTGGCCATTGGCACTGGCCATGCTGGTCGCAGCACTGGCCTTGATTTTGCCGTGGTTGAACCTCACGGCCTGGCGGAGATCGAAGTCATCATGAGTGCCTTCGTCGATTTCCATTTCCTGCGCCCGTGGTGGCTGCTCGTCCTGGCCGTGCTGCCGTTGATCGGCATGGTCTGGCGCCGCGTGCGGGCAGAGGCCGGCAACTGGAAGGCCATGGTCGATGCCCATCTGTTGCCGCACCTGGTTGACAGCACGATCGAGCGCGCAGGCAGCGGGCGCGTCTGGCTTGCATCAGTTGTCTGGGTCCTTGCCTGTGTGGCCCTGGCTGGTCCGGCGTGGGAGCGCGAACCGATACCCTTGTATCGCAACGATGCCGCCCGCGTGCTTGCTCTTGAACTGGCGCCGACCATGCTTGCCGCCGACATCAAGCCGAGCCGACTCGAGCGGGCGCGTTACAAACTCAACGATATCCTCGATATGAGTCGCGACATGCAGACCGCCTTGATCGGCTATTCAGGCGATGCGTTCGTGGCTGCGCCGCTGACGGATGACGTCAACACCGTGCGCAATCTGATCGACGCGCTCAATCCTGCCGTGATGCCGGTGGTCGGCAACTCGACCGAACGCGCAATCGATCAGGCGCTGAAGCTGATCAAGCAGGCCGGACTTGATCAGGGCGAGCTGATTCTGTTGGCCGACAGCGTCAGCGACAAGGCGATTGCGGCCGCCCGTCGTGCCCATGCAGAAGGGCTGATCATTTCGGTTCTCGGCGTCGGCAGCAACAGTGGCGCTCCCGTGCCGCTGCCCCAGGGTGGATTTCTGCAGGATGCTGGTGGAAATATCGTATTGCCGCGACTCGATGAGGCCGCGTTGCGTGCACTGGCTTCGGCGGGTGGTGGCCGCTACGCAAGCTTGACGACGGATCGCAGCGATTTGAATACCTTGTTGTCCAACGATTCAAGCAAAGGCGAGGCCAAGTCCGCTACTGAAGACGGCGCCTTGAGCGAGCGCTTCCGCGATCGCGGCCCGTGGCTCGTGCTGTTGCTGCTGCCGCTGGCGGTGTTCGGATTCCGCCGTGGTTGGCTGATGGTGTTTGCCCTGGCCTTGATCACACCGCCGGCTCCGGTGCAGGCATTCGAGTTCAGTGATCTCTGGCTTCGCTCTGATCAGCAAGCGGCACGCGCACTGGCCGAGGGTGATGCCAAGCGCGCCCAGGAACTGGCCAGGGATCCGGCCTTGCGTGGTAGTGCCGCCTATCGCGCTGAAGACTACCCGGCAGCGAGCAAGGCCTGGGCGAATGCGCACGGTGCAGATGCGCTGTACAACCAGGGCAATGCGCTGGCCAAGGCGGGCAAATACGAAGAGGCCTTGACCGCCTACCAGCAAGCGCTTGACATGAATCCGAAGCTCGATGACGCCGAGGCCAACAAGCGTGCCGTCGAGGAATGGCTGAAGCGGCAGCAGTCCAGCGACGACAAGAATCAGCAAGGCAAGGACAAGCAACAGCCGAATCAGGAAGACAACAAGGATCAACAGCAATCCGGCCAACAGCAGGAGAAGAACGATCAGCAGCAAGGCCAGGACGGCAAGCAGAAACCCGACGAACAAGAGCAGAAGCAGGGTGATCAGAACGATCAGAAGTCGGACGATTCGCAACAGGAGTCGGACAAGTCGTCGGAGCAAGACAAGTCGGATCAACAGAAGGACTCCAAAGCTGAGTCCGGCAACGATCAGGATAATCCGGCCGATGCGCAAAAGAGCGCAGCCGAGGCGGCAAAGGACAAGCAACAACAGGACGAACAGCAACAGCAATTGAGCAGCGCCATCGACAAGGCTCTCAAGGACGACAAGGACGCCAGGGAAACCAAGACTCCCGTTGCCAGCCCGGAACAAGAAGCCCAACGCGAGCAACAACAGGCATTGCAGCAATGGTTGCAGCGCGTCCCCGATGATCCGGGTGGTCTGCTGCGGCGCAAATTCCAGCTCGAATACGATCGCCGTCAACGCGGCGAAGGTGATCAATGATGAAACGAGGATATGTGATTGCCAGCGCGCTGCTGATCGGCCTGTTCTGGTCGATCGGTGCCAGCGCTGCGGCACGCGCCTGGCTCGACCGCGACAGCATGCAACTTGGCGAAACAGTCACCCTGAATGTCGAGTCCGACAGCAGCACCGCCTCAGAACCGGATTTCAGTGTCCTGCTCGGCGACTTCAAATCGCTTGGCACGCAGTCGAGTCGCCAGATCAGCATGAGCAACGGTTCGACCAGTGCGAAGACGGTCTGGGCGGTTGGCCTGGAGCCCAAGCACCCCGGAACTCTGACCATTCCTGCACTCAGCGTCGGTGGCACGATGACCGAACCGTTGTCGCTGACCGTGTTGCCGGCGCCGGTTGGTGCACAAGGCAAACCCGGCGACTCGCTTTTTATCGAGGTCAGCGCCGATCCGTTGTCGCCGTATGTGCAACAACAGGTTCGCTATACAGTGAAACTCTATTTCGCCTTGAATCTCAGTGATGGCACGCTGGATGAACCTGCGGCCAGCGGTGCGGTCGTGCAGAAGCTCGGACGTGACAAGCAATACAGCGCGACGGCCAATGGCCAGCGCTATCAGGTTCTCGAACGCAACTACGCGTTGACCCCTGAGCAGAGCGGCCGTTTGACGATGCCGCAACTCAATTTCCGTGGAAGCGCGACGGACAATTCCGATCCGACCGGATTCTTCCGTCGCGGTCGCAGTGTGACTGCACGCTCTGATGAAGTTCAGCTCGATGTGCGCCCCAAGCCGGCCAGTTGGGGAACTGCGCCGTGGCTTCCGGCTGCCTCGTTGAGTCTGAATGACGAGAGCGAGTTGCCGCACGAGATCCAGGTCGGTGAACCGCTGACACGCACGATCAAGCTTCGCGCCCAGGGGCTCGGTTTCGAACAACTCCCCGAGCTGGAGATCAAGGCGATTCCGGGTGCCGAGGTCTATCCCGACAAGCCCGATACGCAGACCCGCAACGATGGCAACTGGTTGTACGGTGAGCGCACGCGCAAGTTCGCCATCGTGCCATCCCAGCCTGGCACGTTGACCTTGCCGGCCATTGAAGTGCAATGGTGGAATACATCAACGGACAAGCTGGAAACAGCAAGCTTGCCGGAGCGCCAGATCAATGTTGTTGGCACTGCGGCGAGCGGGTCGACGGCGACACCTTCCGCGCCACAGTCTGCACCGGCTGCGCCCGCGGCAAAGCCCGACACAGCACCGACCACCGTGCTCTATCCCTCGGCGGATGGCGGATCCGGTCTGCGCTTCTGGCGCTGGATTTCATTGATCCTGGCCGTTCTCTGGCTACTGACCCTGGCGTTGTGGTGGCGCTCGCGGAATACCCTCGCGATAGCAAAGACGGCACGATCACATCCTGTGCAGGCACCTGGACGCAGCGTCTTCCTGCGTGCTTGTTCGATGGGTGATCTGATCGGCGCCGAACGTGCACTTGTTTCATGGGCACGCAGCGAGCGCGCCGGAGTGCGAAACCTCGGCGAGATCGCTGCCGCGCTCGAAGATCCCATCCAGCGAGAGGTGATCGATGACTTGCAGCGCATGCGCTACGCCGGCGTGAATTCCGAAGGCCTGGGTGGCCGCCTGACCCGCGCATTCCGTGGTGGCTTTTCGTGGACGAAATCGGCGGTCGTAGCCGCCGAAACTCCGGCACTTCCTCCGCTTTATCCCGAGCAACACTGATCATGCGGGTTGCCGAGTGATGTCGTTGCGTGCGGACATGCGGCACAGCGGTGAATCAGTACCCTGGCACCGCTGGGTTCCTCAGGAGCAAGGCTTGCATGAAGGCATTTCCGACAACTCTTCCGGGTATGAGGGCAGGTTCCGTGACACGATACGATTTCGTCTGAGTGCGCGAAGACCGATAGCGCGGCATATGAAGATGCTGATCGGCTTTGTTGTCGGTTTCGGTGTTGGCCTGCTTCCCGGTGTCGACCGGTTTCTCAACCTGTGCCGGATCGTGCGCGATGTCTCCGGCAAACTCGCCGCTGCCGTGGTCGTTTTCAGCGGCGTCGAGGAGTCCGATGTCCTGCTTGAGGCAAGCTGAGGTCAGCCAGAATGGCCATCCAAATGCCCCGTTCTCTGCGATGCATCCGATGGATTGCCTGCACGATCCTGAGCGTGGCGGGTATGCCGGTGATGGCGGCAGGTCTGCCCTGGGAAATCTGGGAGTCGCCAGCCCGGCTCGCCAGTCTCGATGTCGCCGACCTGGTGATCGAGCAATCCAGTCATTGCCCGCAAGGTTGCCGTTACGATCGCAGCAATGCCGGACCTGAGAATCCACTCGACAACCCCACACCGCAGCGCTGGTTGTATCGGGATGGTGAGGATGTCGTGCTGTTCGATGAGCGTGGCCCCGGTGCCCTGACCCGGATCTGGATGACGACAGGCTTCGGATCCTCGTCGTGCATCGATCCAGCGGTGCGCATCCGCTTCAACCTTGATGGCAATGCGATTCCAGCACTCGACCTGCCACTGGCTGCCTTGTTCGATGGCAGCGTGCCACCGTTCACGCCACCGTTGGTGGCCAATCGTCTGAGTTCAAGCGGTGGTTTCGTCAGTCGCGTACCGATCACCTACGCACATTCCCTGCGCGTCACGTTGAGTGGAGCCGACAACGGACCAAACCCGTGCACCGGCAACAACGAAAAGCTGCTCTGGTATCAGTTCACCGCGCATCGACTGGCGCAAGGCAGTGTGCTAGCGAGCTTTTCGCCAAGCGAGGATTTTGCCGCATGGCGGGCATTTCTCGATCACCCTGGGGATGACCCGTGGAGCGCAATGCTTGATCCGCAGGCATTTGCTGGAGTCCTTGCGCCCGGCACGTCGCTGCCGCTGGCGTCACGCAGAGGCACTGGCTGGTTGCGCGGTATCCGCCTGCAGATTGCACCGAGGTATCGTGACGTCATTCGATTGCGCATCTCGATCGACGACGAAACGGCGGTGGACATGCCGGTTGCCGATTTCTTTGCCAGTTCGAGGTTGGCAAGCCTGCCGACGCAGAGTCTCTTTGTCGGCCAGGACTCGCTCGGCACGCTGTTTTCATGGTGGCCGATGCCGTATGCGCAATCGCTGACGGTGGAGCTGGTTGCGGACACAGGGTTTTCGGGATCGGCAGCAATCAGCGGCAGCCTGGCTTTTGACAATGCCCCGCTGGCGGCTGATACCGGCCGGTTCAAGGCTTCGCTCGCCGATACCTGCGTCAGCGCTGGAGATATTGAGCTGCTCAACGAACAAGGCGCGGGCAAGATTGTAGGAATCTCGGTGCGCTATAGCGGCGATGCGGGCGGCGATCGCAACTATCTTGAGGGTGACGAACGCATCGTGCTCGATGGAGCCGTAAGCCCGGCTTGGTATGGTACCGGCGTCGAGGATTTCTTCGATGCGGGATTCTATTTTGACCAAGGCGAATTTTCCTCGCCATTTTCCGGGGCCAGCGAAGTCGACCCCGATGGCAGCGGAACCACGGCGGCCTATCGCATTTTCGCCACCGATCCGATCATCTATGCGCGTTCGATTCGCTGGACCCAGGAAGCCGGGCTTTCGCCTTACTTTCCATCTCCTATGTGCGCTCGCCGCGTGATCTATCGCTACCATCGCGACCATCCGTTGACGGTCAGCTATGGCCGCTTCGAAGTCGGCGATGCCGCGCAGCGCCAGGCGCACGATTGGCAGCCCTCGCCATGGGCGATATGCGGCGTCGAATCAGGTGAATACTCCGATGAACCGCCGAGCTCCCGGACTGCGTTGAATTGTTACACAAATCTCGGGTTCACCAGGTTTACCTTCAGGCCGACCGAACGGTCCGGATCACTTCGCCTGCGCCGAACCTTTGACGCGGCGTTTGGTGAACCTGGTCGATTGGCTGCACAATTTGCCGCTGAGGTCCGTGTGAATGGCGTCAGTGTGGGAACATTCCCGCCAGCCCATGCAGATCGATCAAGACGCTGGCAGGAGCAGGAAATTCTGCTGCCGATCATTCCCGGAAATGGAGAACTGCATTTCACAGTGAGTCTGCTATACGAGCCAATCGCAGCGGTCTTCGGTGAGTCGGCATGGGAGCTGCTTGGTGGCTGGGTCGATCCCATTTTTACCGCGAACTTCGATGGCACTGATTCGAGACGACAAGCACAATGAAAGATTCCAGTTACACGGCAACGATTGGTCGCTTGTTCGAGGCGGTTCGAAGCTTGCCGGAATCCGCGCGGCGCACACACTTGCTCGAACTCGGCGCGGATCCATTGCAGATTGCCGAGGTCGATGCCTTGCTGGTTGCCGATGCCGAGACATCGGCGTGGGGTGATGGGCAGCCACAGCGCGTGGCCGAGGAGGCGTCGCGAAACGCGGAGCTGGGTGCCGGCGATCAGCTGGGATCGTGGCGTCTGTTACGTGAAATCGGCACCGGCGGCATGGGTGCGGTGTATCTGGCTGAGCGCCACGATGGTCACTTTGATCAGCAGGTTGCAATCAAGCTGATCCGCGGTATTCCCGATAGCGAAACCTTCGTCCATTTTGCCCGCGAACGACAGATCCTGGCCAATCTGCAGCATCCGAATATCGCCCGTCTGCTCGATGGTGGTGCTACGCCGGGTGGTCAGCCGTACCTGGTCATGGAGCACGTCGAGGGCGTTCCGATCGATCGCTACTGCGCAGAGCACAAGCTCGATCTCGCAGCGCGCCTGCGTCTGTTCCAGAAGGTATGTGACGCGGTTCAGTTCGCCCATCAACGCCTTGTCGTGCATTGCGATCTGAAACCCTCGAACGTTCTTGTGCGCGCGGACGGAACCCCGGTGCTGCTTGATTTTGGCATTTCGCGCGCGCTGGATCAGCAACCCGGCCAGCGTGAAGCCTCGCCGGTCAATGCCTGGATCACGCCGTTGTATGCCAGCCCCGAGCAGCTGCGCGGAGAGTCGGTGACGACAGCCAGTGATGTGTTTTCGCTTGGCCTGATCCTGTTCGAATTGCTCACCGGTCGCCGAGCCCGGGTCGATGCCGATGACCATACGATCACCTTGCTCCGCGAGGCGGCGGTAAAGCCCAGTGAGCTGGCCAAGGGCATGCCCTGGGTGTCGCGTCTGCGCGGAGATCTCGATGCGATCGTCCAGCGCGCGAGCGCAGCGCAACCGGCGCAGCGATATGAATCCGCAGAATCACTGAGCGCCGATCTGCAACGCCATCTTGATTTGCGCCCGGTCATGGCACGAGCGGCGACCACCGGGTACCGAATGTCGCGCCTGGCTCGACGCCGCTGGCCGGTCGTTGTGGCTGCTGTCGCCGTACTCGCGCTGGCCGCCGTTTTCACCTGGCGAATTGCCGCCGAGCGCGATCGTGCGCTGAGCGCTGAACGCGAGGCTGTGATTCAGGCCAGGACCGCCGAGCGGGTTAGCGATTTCCTGGTTTCCGTATTCAATGTCTCCAACCCGAAGCTCAACCAGACGCGCTCGATCACGGCGCGCGAAGTGCTTGATGAGGGCGCAGCACGCATTGAAGGGGAGCTTTCCGACTCGCCGAAGGTCAAGGCGAAGATGCTTGAGGTGCTCGGCACGGCCTATCGCTATATCGGCGAATCGACACCTGCGGTCACTCTTCTGAGTTCCGCTGCGGATCTGTATCTGGATCCGCGCGTGGATCAGCCGCTGGCGGCGGCCAAGGTCCTCAGTTCTCTGGCCGTCGTCTACAGCAACAATGAATACCCGTCGAGCAAGGCAGATGAAGCTGCGGGTCAGGCGTTGCGTCTGCGCGAGCAGTATGCGCAAGCGGATTCGCTACTGATTGCGGATGCATTGAACACGCTTGGCATCGTGCGCCAGGCAGAAGGTCACTTTGACGAAGCCGAGGCGTACCTGTCGCGCTCACTGGCGATCAGAGAGCGCCTGGCAGGCAAGGAGTCCATGCAAGTCGCCACCAATCTGCACAATCTTGGACTGGTCGAGTTGAATCGCGGCCGTGATCTGGCCAAGTCAATTGCCTACTTCGAGCGTTCACTGGCGCTGAAGCGGAAGCTCAAGGGGGAACACTCTCCGGAGTTCGAGTCGACTCAGACCGATCTCGGCAAGGCCTTGCGCGACTCGGGCCAGCGCGCGCGCGCGGTCCAGATTCTGGGCGAGAGCCTGATCCTTGCGCACGATCTCTATGGTGACAGCAGCGAGCTGGTTGCCAATATTCACAATGAGCTCGGCTACACCTATCACGACATGGGCCGGTTCGCCGAAGCCGCTGACCAGTATCGGGCATCGATGGAGATTCGCAAGAAGCTCGGTGCCGACCAGGGCGCATCGTTTGCGATACCCCTGAACAATCTCGCTTCCGCATACGAAGACATGGGCGATTTCGCCGCCGCCGAGCCTCTGTTCCGGCGCTCACTCGAGTTGCGCAGGAATGGACTGGATGCCGACAGTCCCCTGATTGCGAAAGGCGAATACAATCTTGCGCGCCTGCTGATCAAGCGTGGTCGGTTCAAGGAAGCCGGGAAACTCATCCCGAATGCGTTGGCGATCTATCGCAAGCGATTTGGTGATGATCATCGCAACGTCATCAGGGTGGAACTGCTTGATGCCGAGCGCATGCTCGATGAAGGCAATCTCGTCGGTGCAGCAGCCGCGTCAGAAAAGATCCTCGAATTACCGACGAAACTCGGCGATATCGAGATCGCGCGCAGGGATCTGCTGATCGCGCGGATTGCAGCGAAGCAGGGTGATGACAAACATGCACTTCAGGCGAGTTCGTCGGCATGGGAGGCTGTTCGTCGCGGATGGGGTGAACATCATCCGTTGACGTTGGAATATGGCCTCGCCTATGCGCAGCAATTGCGCCGCAATGGCGACCTTGAAAAGGCCGCGGCGATTCTGCAATCGGTCAAGAATCTCGCACCCGAATTCTCCGTGGGCACACCGCTGCGCGTCGAACTTGAGCGTTCGCTTCGGGAAATCGATTCCTGATTGAAGCAGCGCGATATCGTTGTACTGAATCCTTGGTGTCAAATGAAGAAGCCGACCTGTTGCCAGGTCGGCTCGAAGGGCATCCTTGCCCAATGTCGCGAGATCGTCTGGTCGGTGGCTTAGAAGCGTGCTTCGGCGCCAACGGAAACCAGGCCGGAATCGAGCTTCAGTCCATTCTTGTCAGCCTTGTAGTAGTCGTAGTTCAGACCCAGGCTGAAATTGTTGCTGAAATCGTAGCCAAAGCCGGCACCGGCATACCAGTTGTTGCTCGTTCCATCGGTGCGCACCGGCAGACCTGCGATCACTTGATCACCCTTGATGTCAGCACGGAACAGGCCAGTACGGCCACTCAGGTACCAGTTGTCAGTCAGATTCAGGTGCGCGTTGGCGCCAACAGTCCAGCCACTGAGTTTGGCGTTGGTGAGGAACTCACCCGGCGGCAGCGAACTGACCGCCCGCGATTTTGCTGACCATTTGCCGAGATCGGCGTAACCACCCTCGACACCGAGGGCGAAACTCGGAGCGAGCGACCATCGATAGCCCGCATTGACGCTATAGGCAGTGTCGTTGTCGTCATACACGCCCTTGTTCACCGAGGATTCTCCGATGTTGCCGTTGATGAAGAATCCAGCGGCATCCTGTGCTGCGTGACTGGTCGCGGGGAGGGCGGCCAGGCCGGCTGCGGTAATTGCGATTGCCAACAGGGTATTTCTCATGGGGATTGCTCCAAACTCTTTCAGGGGGGGAGAACCGCACGCTCAATGCGTGCGGAACCGGCTTGGATTCGGATCGACAAACGCGGTTCCTCTCCAGTGCCGTGCCTTCAAGGTGAGGTTCAGCTTCTCAATTTCAATACTCATCGGTTTAGTATTTAACTGGGAGACAGGTAAAGGCATGTTATTCAGGTATCTATGAGGGTTATTGGCCACGACGGGTGAGGCTGCGGAAAATTGTCGCAGCGCCCCGTATCGGGGCTGTACGAATGATTTTTCCCGCCTCTTTCCGCGATTCAATGGCGATTTCACGGAAGCAAGGCAAGTCTTGCAGGGTGTGGGAAAAGACAAAGCGAGTGCCGATCGGCGACAATGCGCACCCCTTGCGGTCACCTGCCGAACCGGCCGCGTCATCCAGTCGAGTCCGAATCATGTCGAGTCGCAAAGAACTTGCCAACGCCATTCGAGCGTTGGCCATGGACGCAGTCCAAGCCGCCAATTCAGGTCATCCGGGTATGCCCATGGGCATGGCCGATATCGCCGAAGTGCTGTGGAATGATTTCCTCAGACACAACCCGAAGAATCCGAAATGGGCCAACCGGGATCGATTCGTGCTGTCCAATGGGCATGGTTCGATGCTGGTCTATTCGCTGCTTCACCTGAGCGGCTATGCGTTGCCGCTTGAGGAGTTGAAGAACTTCCGCCAGTTGCATTCGAAAACCGCCGGTCATCCGGAATATGGCGAAACTCCGGGTGTGGAGACGACCACTGGCCCACTCGGACAAGGCCTGGCCAATGCCGTCGGCATGGCCCTGGCTGAACAGGTTCTAGCCGCGCGATTCAACCGCGACAGTCTCGATATTGTCGATCATCGGACCTTTGTCTTTCTCGGCGATGGCTGCCTGATGGAAGGCATCTCGCACGAAGTTGCCTCGCTCGCCGGCACGCTTGGGCTTGGCAAGTTGATTGCGGTCTGGGACGACAACGGCATCTCGATCGATGGTGATGTCGAGGGCTGGTTTACCGACAACACGCCGGCACGCTTCGAGGCCTATGGCTGGAACGTGATTCGCGATGTCGACGGGCATGACCCGGCTGCGATCAAGGCGGCGATCACCGCTGCCACCGGGCAGACTCGCAAGCCGACCCTGATTTGTGCGAAGACCATTATCGGCTTCGGCTCGCCGAACAAGCAGGGCAAGGAATCCTCGCACGGCTCGCCGCTTGGGAAAGATGAAGTCAATGCCGCGCGTGCCCAGCTTGGCTGGAAGCACGGACCGTTCGAGATTCCCGCCGACATCTACGCGGCCTGGAACGCGGAGGCTGCCGGTGCGGAGCGCGAAACGGCATGGGACAAGCTGTTCGAACGCTATCGCGCGGCGCAGCCTGAGCTGGCTGCGGAATTTGAGCGTCGTCAGGCGGGCGAACTGCCGGAGGGTTTTGCAGCCAGTGCCGATGCCTGGATCGCAAAACTCCAGTCTGAAGGCCCGGCCGTGGCCTCGCGCAAGGCCTCGCAGATGGCGCTTGATGCGTTTGGCCCGCAACTGCCCGAGCTGATCGGCGGTTCAGCCGATCTGGCCGGCTCGAATCTGACGATCTGGAAGGGTTCGAAGAACGTCACCGGCAACGATCCTTCGGCCAACTACATCCACTACGGTGTGCGCGAATTCGGCATGAGCGCGATCGCCAACGGGCTCGCCCTGCACGGCGGTTTCATTCCCTACGATGCAACCTTCCTCGTGTTCTCGGACTACGCGCGCAACGCGGTGCGCATGAGTGCGCTGATTCCGACCCGGGCGATCCATGTCTACACGCACGATTCGATCGGCCTGGGTGAGGACGGACCGACCCATCAACCGGT
>NZ_DASSYD010000089.1:0-21338 GCF_035703485.1 Dokdonella sp.
CGGCTTCAGGCGCAACCGGCGCTGGTTGTGCCGATATTCCGGGTATCGCGACAGGATCCTGGTTCTGCGCAGCGACCAGATTCGACGCCGTCATGCCGACGAAAATCGCCAGACATGCACCAAGCAGCTTGCGCAGCAGGCTCATGGGTTCAGGGCCTTTTGGCGGACAAACCATTCATCCACGTAGCGTACCCGAATCAGCCTGTTAAGCCTCACCCTTCGTTGTTCAGGAATCTACGGATTCCACGACGAAATCCATCGCCGCCGAATTCAGGCAAAAGCGCAACCCGGTTGGCTTGGGGCCATCCGGGAACACGTGGCCGAGATGGCTGTCGCAGCGCGCACATCGCACTTCGACTCGGATCATGCCGTGGCTGATGTCACGAATCTCGCGCACGTGTTCGGGATCGAACGGGGCAAAAAAACTCGGCCAGCCGGTACCGGATTCGAACTTGCTGTCGGACTTGAACAAGGGCAGCTCGCACAGCTTGCAGACGTAGCGACCATCTTCCTTGTTGTCGAGCAGTCCGCCGCAAAACGGATGCTCGGTGCCATGATCGAGCATGATGCGGCGCTCTTCGGGGCTGAGCTTGATAGCGAGACGCTCACGCTCGGCGTTGTCGATCGGAGTGATGTCGAAACCCGCTGCCGAAGTACTCATGATGTCGAAGCCTTCAACTTGTCACCGAACTGCTTGCGCAACTTGGCCACCTTGGGTGCAGCGACCGCAGCGATGTAGCCCTGTTGCGGATTCAACTCGGCGTAGTTGTGGTGGTAGGCCTCGGCTTCGTGGAAGATTTCCAGCGGGACCACTTCGGTGACGATCGGATCGTTGAAAACGCCGGCATCATCGAGCTGGCGGATGTAGGCCTCGGCAACTTCCTTCTGCGCATCATCGAGGGTGAAGATCGCCGAACGGTACTGGCGACCGAGATCACCGCCCTGGCGATCCTTCTGGGTCGGATCATGGGCCACGGCAAAATAGATCTTGAGCAACTGGCCAAAACTTGTGCGCTTCGGATCAAAGCGCACCGAGACGACTTCGGCATGATTGGTCGTGCCCGAGCAGACCGTCTTGTAGTCGGCATTGTGTGCACCGTCGCCGCTATAGCCGGAGGTCACCGAATTGACCCCATCGATCTCCTTGAACACGGCCTCGACACACCAGAAGCAGCCGCCGCCAAGCACAGCCTGTTGTTCGCCGGCTGCGGACGCGGGATCAACATCGCGCTCGGGATTCGGGAAAGCACCGCGCGCAATGGCGAGGTTGGCACCGGGGATTTCACAGACCTGGTTCATCGAAATTCCTTGTTGAAGAGACTGAGGCAGCGCTGAGCAGGCTATTGCAATGCGCCCGGAGTCGCCGCTTTTCAAGTTTCGCGGCCAAGCACCGTCATTCCTGCACGCGCCTCTCCGACTCACCCTCGATCACGACGATGGCGGCAACATGTTGCTGTCTGCAATATCGACGATCTCGTAATGGCGAACCAGCGGTTCCATTTCGAGCAGGTATTGCTCATCTTCGGGATAGTAGACCGAGCGGTCGGGATTCTCGCCGGCAAATGCCGTGATTGCGTCCATCGAATCCCAAAGCGAGATGAGCATGATCCCGCAGTGCTCGCCCTGGATCCGCCGCAATACCTTGACCCCGCGGCTGCCGGCGGTTTTCGCGTAGTCACGCAATCCGGTCTCGCGTAGATAATCGAGATAGGCGTCAGCCTTCTCGGCCAGGGTGATGCCTCTCCAGATGCGCGCAATCATGGAAGGTCTCCACGAAACGGGTCGCCGATCTTCGCACAACGAATCGTCCGTCGCAGCGCGGAGCGGTGACGGCCCGCGAACTCGCTCGCCATCCGGGATAGACTGCGCAGATTCCCGATTCGGGAGCTCGGAGGATCACCATGTGGGCTGACAGCGGAACGATCTTGCTCGGAACCGTGCTCTTGTTGTTCGGTACCGATTCCCTGGTCAACGGTGTTTCAGGCTTGCTCGCTAGTCGGGTCAGCGAGTCCTACCTGTTTTCGATGGTCGCGGCATTCACCGCCGCATTGGCTCCGCTGATCGCTCTGCTCGTCGCCGCGTTGCTGATCGAAGAGTGGAATCTGGCTCTGGGTGGCTTGATCGGTGCTTCCATCGCCCAGCTTGGCTTGCTGTTGGGACTTGCTGCCTTGCTTGCTCCACTGCTGGCGCGCCTGAAGGTATTCGCGCTGCTCAATCCGGCCTTGATCATCGCCGTGGTGCTGGTCTGGGGGCTTGGCTTCGACCACCAGCTTTCGGCGCTGGATGGCAGCATCCTGTTGCTGGCTTTCATTGTCGTCGTTGTTCTCCTCGTACGTCGAATCGCGCGCGAGCGCGCCGCGGCGAGGATCCTGTTCGATACGCCGCCGCCGACTTTCGGGCCGATGCTGTTGGCGCTACGGTTACTCGTGGGTGTGCTTCTGCTCGGGCTCGGCGGCTGGCGATTGGCGGTCGGCAGCGTCGGTATCGCCAGCGCAATGAGCCTGAATCCGTTGATCATCGGCTTGCTCGTTGCCGGGCCGGCCTGTGTCCTCGGCGGAGCTCCGACCGCGCTGCTCGCTGCGCGCCGCGGGCGTGGTGATTTCGCCCTCGGCCAGGCCTTGTTTGGCGCGTTGTCGGCGATTCTGCTGGTTCTCGGTGGACTGGCGCTGATCCACCCGCTGGCGCTTCCCGCTTCAATGTCATGGCTCGAATTACCGGTGCTGTTTGCGATGGCCCTGGCGGTCTACCCGATGATGCGCAGTGATGGCGAATTGTCATCGCGCGAGGGTGGCGTGCTCTTGCTGGCCTGGCTGGCCTTCATTGCCATTGAGATAGGGTTGATTTTCGCCTGATCCTGTCATCGCTATACTGCGCGCCGAATCAAGGAGTAAGTTCCGATGGTATGGATTAGCTGGCTGCTAGCCCTGATTGCGTTTGGTGCGGTCGGATACCTGGTCATTCGATTGCGTGATGAGCGCGCCTCGAACCAGCGACTGCGCAATGAACGCCTGCATCTCGCTGACGATATGGAGACCCTGAAGGCGAACGAAGCGCGACTGATGCAAGCCATGTCAATGTCGGTCGCTGGCCAGATGGCGGCCGTTGTTGCACGTGAAGTGGATGCGCCGATCGAACTCGCACACAGCAACCTTGAGGGCATGGGTGCATTGCTGGACGAATACCGCCAGTTGGTCACGAACTACGATGCGGCGGTGCAATACTGCCTGCAGCCCGTGGAGATGATTTTTGGTGCGGACAAGGCGGGCCTCGATCAGTTGGTCAAACATGTCGAGGAAGCCCGGCGTCAATTGTTCAGCGCGCGTCGCGAGCTGGAGAAGAGTGCCATTCTTGGTGATTCAAAATCGCTGTTGACCGAAGCGGTCAGTGGCCTGGGGCGCTCCTCGACCCTGATCCAGGGCCTGCGCCAATTGACGCGACTGGATGCCGATGGACTCGCTTCAACCGACATCAACGCAACACTCGATGCGGCGCTGAGCCTGATCATGCCGACCTGGGGTGAACGCATTGTTGTTGTCCGCGAGTTCGCCGATCTGCCGCCGGTAACCTGCATGCCTGCACAAATTTGCCGTGCTTTTGTGCGCATTTTCGAGAACGCCGGTGAAGCCATCGCCGAGCGCGGACGAATTTCGGTGACCACCCGTGCCGGCGGTACGCGCAACGTTGAAATCCGCATTGCCGATAGTGGCACCGGCATCGCCGACGATGTTCTGCCCGAGGTTTTCGAGCCGTATTTTTCCACGCGCAGCAACGCTTTGGGTCTTGGCCTCAGCGTCGCCCATGGCATCATCAAGTCGCATGGGGGTTCGATCAACGTGCGTACGGCAGCGGATAGTGGAACCAGCATCATCATCAGTCTGCCGATAACCGCGGCAATGACGGCAAGTGCCTCGGCGGCGATTGCGCAGCGCTGATTGCAGACCCGGCGGATCGCTGCAACCCATGTTGCGCACTCTGGTCATCGGCGCCAGCGGACAGATTGGTCGCGCGCTGATTCCGCGCTTGCTCGACAGCGGTCATCAGGTGTTCGCCCTGAGCCGATTCGCGCGCGTCTCGACCCGAAACAACTTGACCTGGTTGCGCGGTGACATTTTCACCGCGATGCCATCGCTACCCGCATTGGATGTGATTTTCAGTCTGGGGCCGTTGAACGGTTTTGCCGAATGGCTGGCGACAGCATCCCTCGATCGGCAGCCGCGCGTCGTCGCCTTTGGCTCGATGAGTGCGGAGAGCAAGCGCGAGTCGGAGGATCCTGCCGAGCGTGCGCTTGCACAGACCTTGCGTCATGCCGAGCGGACCCTGGTCGAGGCGGCGCAGTCAATGGATATCAACTGGACGCTTCTGCGTCCTACGCTCATCTACGGCGGAGGCCAGGATCGCAGCCTGACCCGACTCGCTCAATTCGGCGCTCGCTGGCGTGTGTTTCCGCGCGTGCCCGCCGCAAAGGGTTTGCGCCAACCGGTGCACGTGGACGATCTGGCCTCTGCCTGCGTTGCGGCGATCACGCGGGTTGCGGCGAGTCGTCGCAAATTTGATCTTGGTGGCGGAGAACGTCTGAGCGTCTGTGACATGCTCGATCGCGTCCGCCATTCGCTGCCCGGCCCGATCCTGCCCGTGCCGGTGCCCCTGTTTGCCGCGCGCGGCGTGCTTGGTCTGACCCATCTGAATCCGCGTTGGCGACATATCGGCGTTGGCGCCGTGCATCGCCTGCGCAACGACCTGCTGGCCGATGACGAAGACGCAAAACGCTTGCTGGATTGGGCGCCGCGCAGTTTTTGCCCACTTGCCAGCACCTGGAATCTGCCAGCGAAACTCTAGAGTACTCGCGAGTACACCATTCGCTTACGCATGGTGCGGCGCAACATATTGTTACCGCTGGGAAATCCCTGTTAAAAGGACGTTGCAAACAAGCGTTTGAACGGCCTAAGATGAGGTCGCAGAAACTCCATAGAGATAGGGGAAACAAATGCAGGTCCGATTGATCGCGGCAGCGCTACTGCCGTCTCTGTTCCTCGCCGCATGCGGCGGCGGAAGCAATAGTCCCCGAGCGGTAGATACGCCGGATCCCGTCAACAATAGTGGTTCGCCGATCACAGCCATCATCACGGCGAAGTTCGACCCGTCGAATGGGGTCGTTCCATTTCCGACCAATCTGCTGCTCTCGGGCACGACAGATCTGACCCTCAATATTCCTGTCGCCGATCCGACCAACTTTGGCGATCCCAAGGTCGCCATGAATGCGCTCGACGGATTCAGTGCCGTTGCGCCGTGGACGACCAGTTTCTCGACCCCGCCAAGCCCGAGCAGCATTGTCGCCGGTTCGACGGTTCGGGTTTTCCAGGTGACCTTGAGCGGACCTGGCGGTGGCGTCACCGGCCTGACCCGCGAATTGGTGCCGAACGTCGACTATGTTGTCGCCCTGGCCGGTTCGGACCCCAGTGGACGTACCCTCGCCGTCGTTCCGACCAAGCCGCTGCAGCAGCTCGCCTCGTATATGGTCGTGTTGACCGACAGCATTACCGATGGTGCGGGCAACGATGTGACGCCGGATCAGACTTACTTCCTGGCCAAGCGCACTTCGCCGCTGTGTACTGCTGGCGTCTCCACCGATCCGCTGCTGCCGAATGCCACCGCTTGCGCGCTGGAACCCTTGCGCCAACTGACCAATTCGCAGGAAGCCGCTGCGGCTGCCGCCGGCATCGCGCCGAGCGACATTGTGCTGTCATGGGTCGCCACCACGCAGGGCATTACCCCTGTGCTCGGTGCTGTTCAGGCACGCACCGCGCAGACGCCGACGACCTCGACCCTGATCGTTCCGACTGGAATGAATCTGTCGCAAGTCAATCCGGCGCTGCCGCCGATCGCTGATGTCTATGTGGGTGCAATCGAGTTGCCCTATTACCTCAACGCACCGAGTGCCAATGCCCCGGCCGCTCCACTGTCGGGCTTTTGGCGCGCCGCACCCGGTGCTTACGTGCCGCCATTCGCCGGCATGCTCGACCCGACCTCGACCTTCGTCACCTTCGCCAACCCGCTGCCAGTCGCCAACTCGACCCAGCGCGTGCCGCTGTTGCTGACCATCCCGAATGCCGCCTCCGGCAAGACGAAGCCAGCCGCCGGTTGGCCGATCGTGATCTACCAGCACGGCATCACCCGTGACCGTACCGACATGTTTGCGGTTGCCGGCACCCTGGCTTCGCAAGGCTTCGCCGTGATCGCCATCGATATTCCGCTGCATGGGATCACCGATCCGATGAATCCGCTCAATGCAGGCAACCCGGCATTCGCCGCACTGGGTACCCATGAGCGCACCTTCAACATGGATCTGATCGACAATGCAACCGGGGCACCCGGGCCGGATGGCAAGGCCGACCCTTCGGGCAGCCACTTCATCAATCTGCCAAGCCTGCTGACGTCGCGTGACAACCTCCGCCAAGGTGTTGCCGACCTGCTGGTGCTGGCCAGAGACATTCCATCGGCCCGCTACAGCTCGCAAGGGAACGATTTCGACGGATCCAGGATCAGCTTTGTCGGCCAGTCCCTCGGCAGCATTATCGGCACGATGTTCATGGGCGTTCAGCCTGATGTCCAGGTCGCGCTGCTGAATGTCCCGGGTGGCGGCATCGCCAATATGCTTGAAGCGTCGCCGACATTTGGGCCGCGCATTCGCGCCGGTCTCGCCCAGCTCGGCCTTGAGCCTGGAACGCCCGACTACGCGGCCTTCTTCGGCGCTACGCAGACCGTCATTGATTCGGCTGATCCGATCACCTGGGCGTTGCCGGCCAACAACAGCCTGCTCGCCTCGAAGTCCCTGCTCCTGCAGGAGGTCGTCGGCAGCGCAGACTCACCGCCGGATCAAGTCATTCCGAATGCCGTGGCTGGTGCGCCGCTGTCTGGCACCGAACCGATGATCCGCGTTCTCGGGCTCAGCTCGATCACTCAATCCACACAATCAGCGACCGGTATTCGCGGCGCAGTTCGCTTCACCGCTGGTGACCATGGTTCCTTGCTGAGCCCGGCAGCATCGCCTGCCGCGACCCAGGAAATGCAGGGTGAGATGGTCAGCCTACTGTTAACGAGGGGTCAGGCCGTGCAGGTCAACAACCCTTCCGTCATCCGCACCCAATAACCGGCACTGGAGTCAAACATGAAGACTTGCAAAACCATCCAGACCGGTCCGCACATGCGTCGTCCGGCTCTGTCTATCCTTTCGCTGTCACTGGCCTTTGCGCTGGCTGGCACGGCCAATCAGGCCCAGGCATTCACATTCGGTGATCAGGAAGGCTTCAACGGCACCGTCAACACCACGATCGGCTACGGTATCGGCTGGCGTACCGAGGATGCAGCAGACGATCTGGTCGGCAAGGCCCAGTTCAATCCGCTGGTCAGCGCGCTCGGCCTTGGCACCCCGGCCCAGCGCGCTGCACCGGGTCGCTATTCCGTCAACGGTGACGATGGCGATCTCGCCTACGACAAGTGGTCGCCGATCTCGAATGCAGTCAATGCCACCGTCGAAATCAGTCTGAACTACGGTCAGAATTGGGGTGGATTCATCCGCGCCTACGGTTTCTACGATTTCGAGAACAACGACCGTGACAACCTCTCCAAGGGCGCCAAGGCACGCGTCGGAACCCAATCACGCATTCTCGATGCCTTTATTTTCCACAACTTCGAGGTTGCCGGTCACCAGGCCACCGTTCGTTTCGGACGTCAGGTGGTCAGCTGGGGAGAAAGTACATTCATCCAGGGCGGCATCAATGCAATCAATCCGGTCGATGTCTCCAAGTTGCGCGTTGCCGGTTCCGAGCTGAAGCAGGCTTTCCTGCCGGTCAACATGCTCTGGGGCTCGTACAACTTCACCAACAACTTCTCTGCTGAGGCGTTCTATCTTCTCGATTTCCAGAAGACTGATCCCGATCCGGTCGGCACGTTCTTCTCAACCAACGACTTTGCCGTCATGGGCGGCCGCTATGTGATGCTGAACTTCGGCACCGTGCCGCAGCCGGTGATCAACCCGGATCTGTACGATGAGGTCTGCCGCCAGGGCAACTTCGCTGCCAGTGACGCTGGCTTGCCAACCGCACTTGTTGCTGCAGGCTGCAGCGCCGCATTCCCGCGCAGCAAGACCCGACTGGCCAAGGATTCCGGACAGGGCGGCTTTGCCCTGCGTTATCTCGCCGAGAACTTGAACAACACCGAATTTGGCTTCTACGCGATGAACTATCACAGTCGCCTGCCGCTGATCAGTGGTATTGCGATTGTCAATTCGGCGCCAAGTTCGGGCTCGTTCTTCACCGAATACCCGGAAGACATCCATTTGTTCGGCCTGAGCTTCAATACCTTGCTTGAAGAGAGTGGTGTTGCCCTCCAGGGTGAGTTGAGCTACCGGCCCAACCTGCCGTTCCAGGTCGATGACGTAGAGCTGCTGTTCGCTGGCCTCTCGCCGTTGAATCCCCTGATTCCGCAGCCGTATCTTCGCTTCAACAGCCAGCTCGGCCAGTACGCGCCGGGTGATGAGATCCAGGGCTACGAGCGCCACAAGAGCACGCAGTTGCAATTCACCGCAACCAAGGTGTTCGGTCCAGGTAACTGGATGGGTTCGGATCAGCTCGCCGTCCTTGGCGAAATCGGCTTCAACAATTCAGAGTTGCCGAACAACCTGCGTTTCAACGGTGATGGTACTGACACCGGTGGCGGTGGCGACGTCAACAGTGGCGTTGGTCGCAATCCGATCACTCAGGTCGATGGTTTCCCGAGCAATTTTTCGTGGGGCTATCGACTTGCTGCCAGGGCGACTTACAACAACGCCTGGGGAACCTCGTTCACCCTGTCGCCCCGCATCGCGTTCTATCACGACGTTAACGGCACCACACCGGGACCGGGCGGCAGCTTTGTCGAAGGTCGCAAGTCGGTCTCGGTTGGTGTGGAAGCAAACTACCTGGACACGTGGACGCTCGATATGGCCTACACCAACTTTTTTGGTGCCGGCTCGTATAACCTGATTCACGACCGCGACTTCTTGCAAGTCGTGGCCCGCTATTCGTTCTAAGAGGACGTCCCATGACATTGATGAAAAAAGCAGGACTTGCCACCGTCATCGCGGCGGCCATGCTGGCCAACGTGGCAATCGCCAAGGTCAGCGCCGATGAGGCCAAGAAACTGGGCATCACCGGTACCGAGTTGACTCCGCTGGGTGCCGTACGCGCCGGCAATGCCGATGGCAGTATCCCGGCATGGACTGGCGGTATCACCCAACCGCCCGCTGGCTACAAGGTCGGCATGCATCACCCGGATCCGTTCGCTGCCGACAAACCGGTATTCACGATCACGGCAAAAAACTACAAGGACTACGGCGACAAGCTGTCGGTTGGCCAGAAAGCCATGTTCGAGAAGTATCCGGATTGGCGCATGATCGTCTATCCAACCCGGCGATCCGCTTCCAATCCGCAACGCACCTACGAGATGACCATGAAGAACGCGTTGACCGGTGAATTGGTCGGCGAAGGTGATGGCGTGACCAAGGTCGCTGAAGGCATCCCGTTTCCGATCCTCGACAAGGATCCGGCCAAAGCCGGCATGGAAGCGATCTGGAACCACAAGCTCAAGTACAAGGGTGTCTCAGCTCGTCGCTGGTCAGATCAGGCGCCGGTAACCGCCAGCGGAAAGTACGTGATGGTCCGCATCAAGGAAGAGATTCTCGGCTTGTATTACCGTCAAGGGGCGACGCTCGCTGAAATCAACAACATCCTGATCTACTTCTATCAGGAAGTCGTTTCGCCGCCGCGTCTCGCCGGTCAGGTGCTGCTGGTCCATGAAACGCTGAACTCCGAGATCGGACAGCGCCAGGCCTGGGTTTACAACCCTGGTCAGCGTCGGGTTCGTCGTGCGCCGAACATCGCCTACGACAATCCCGGGACCGCCGCGGACAACCTCCGTACCACCGACATGACCGACATGTTCAACGGTTCGCTCGACCGCTTCGACTGGAAACTGGTCGACAAGCGCGAGATGTATGTGCCGTACAACTCCTACAAGGCACACAGCGACAAGAGCAAGGTCGAGGACATGATCAAGCCGGGTTTCATTGATCCCGACTATCTGCGCTACGAATTGCACCGTGTCTATGTCGTCGAGGCGACGCTCAAGCCGGGCAAGCGGCACATCAATCCGCGCCGCACGTTCTACATCGATGAGGATAGCTGGCAGATCCTGACCACCGACCACTATGACAGCAAGCTCGAAATCTGGCGCTATTCCGAGGCTCCGAGTGTCAACTATTACGAAGTGCCGGTGTTCTGGTCGACCCTCGAAGACCATCATGATCTGAAATCCGGTCGATACATTGCCGTTGGTCTGGACAATCAAGAAGAAATGTACGATTTCTCCTTCCAGACCACGCCCGCGATGTTCTCGCCACAGTCATTGCGTCAGCGCGGTATCCAGTAACGCAACACCCAGCGCCGCCGTTCCGCAAGACGGAACGGCGGTCGCGGATCGTGTCGTCCGACCTGCGCCACCTTCGAAGCAAACAGGTAACCAGCATGCAGCGTACCCTGGCCGTAGTCGCGGCATTCGTCGTATCCATCGCCTTGCAGACGGTTGCCGCGCAGGAGCCGGAAGTCGTCGGCACGCAAGTGCTCCCCGCAGATCCGCTCGACCGGCCGGTCGAAGTCATGCCATTGGCCGACAATAGTCTGCTTCTCGATATCACCCGCAGTGGTGATCGCTTCATCGCGGTTGGCGAGCGCGGGCACATCCTCATTTCCACCGATGGTCGTGAGTGGCGACAAACAAAAAATGTACCATTGCGCAGCACTTTCACAGCGGTTACGTCGGTAGCCAGCCACGTCTGGGTTGTGGGCCATGACGGGGTGATCATGCACAGCGCCGACGCAGGAGACCACTGGGAGATCCAGCGACGCGATCCTCGCGGGCAACCCGCTGAAGGCGTCGACCCCAACGACATCCGTCAGGGAGCACCACTTCTCGATGTGATCTTCACCGATGCGAACCATGGGTTCGCGATCGGCGCCTACGCCTTGTTTCTGACCACCGAGGATGCTGGCAAGACCTGGACCGGGTCGCGAATCAATACCGTTGACTCAGGCCAGGTCGCTGCTGCAGAAGCGAATACCGAGGCCGAGCTTGAAGACCATTCAGACAACGATATGGAAAGCTCCGTATTCAGTGCGGCCGAACTCAAGATTGGCATGGAAGAGGATGCCCACCTCAACGCCATCACGAGCACGGGCAGCGGCGGTTTTGTGATCGTGGGAGAGCGCGGTGCGATATTCCGCTCGCGCGATGGAGGCAAATCCTGGATTCGCTCGCAACTTCCCTATGATGGATCAATGTTCGGCGTGGTTGGCTTCGAGGCTGAACATGTTCTTGCCTTCGGCTTGCGTGGGCATGTCTTCGAATCCACGGATCTGGGTGAATCATGGGTCGACGTGCCCACCGATACCGAGCTCAGCTTGATGGGTGGAACCCCGATTGCGGGTGGCGGCGTCGTCATTGGTGGCGCAAACGGGCTCGTTTTGTACCGCAAAGAGGCATCGCAGCCACTTTCATTGTCGACAGATACAGCGGCGGGGGTTATCGCCGGGGTAGTGCCTGCGTTGGAAGATGGCAAGTGGTTGATTGTTGGTGAAAACGGCGTCAGCCGATTCAAGTCGAAGTAACGGGGACGCAATGAGCGCAGCAAGCAGCAGCAACAAGCCACCCAACGGTTTTCATCGCGCCGCCGAGAAGCTTGTTTTCGGTAATCGCCCGATCGTCCTGATCCTGTTTGCGATCATTACCGCCGTCCTGACTTATTTCGCATTGCAACTGCGCGTCGATGCGGGCTTCAAGAAGCAAATTCCGCTCAACCACGAATACATGAAGACCTTTCTCGATTACGAGCAGGAATTCGGCGGAGCCAACCGCGTTCTGATCGCGGTCATGGACAAGAGCGGCGACATGTTCAACCTGCCGTTCTTCAAGAAGATGGAGAAGATCACCCAGGACGCCAAGGGCATCGACAGCGTCGATGAAGCCCGGGTGCGTTCGATCTTCACGCCCAACGTGCGCTTTGTCGAAGTGGTCGAGGATGGATTTGCCGGCGGCAACGTCATTCCATCGGACTTCACGCCCAATGTAGAAGGCTTCGAGGCCACGCCGGAACAGTTCGCCACGATCAAGGCGAATATGGAAAAGGCCAGCATCGTTGGCCGACTGGTGGCCAAGGACTTCTCCGGTGCCATGGTCTGGGTCGATCTGGTTCCGGAAAATCCCGAGAAGGGTGTCAAGGTCGACTACAACAAGATCGCCAGCCAGCTCGACGAGATCCGCGCCAAGTACGAGACCGAAAACACCACGGTCGCGATTATCGGTTTTGCCAAGATGGTCGGTGACATCACCGACGGCGCCAAATCGGTGATCTGGTACTTCGCCATCACCATCGCTTTCACCTGGTTGCTGCTTTTCATCTATTCATCATCGACGAAGCTCGCTTCGCTCACCGTCTTCTGTGCGCTGATCTCGGTGGTATGGATGCTCGGTGCGCTGCGTCTGCTCGGTTTCGGCATCGATCCGATGAACATGCTGACGCCGTTCCTGATATTCGCCATCGCGGTCAGTCACGGCGAACAAATGATCAATCGATTCCGTGGCGAAATATTCTTCGGTGGACTCGAAGAGGGTACGCCGGAGGAATTGAGCAAACTCACCGGGCTGGATGCGGAAACCGCCGCGCGTGATGCCTTCCGTGCCTTGCTCGTGCCTGGCTCGGTCGCCCTGATTGCCGGCTGCATCGGTTTCGCCGCGATCTTGATGATTCCGATCCGGATCATCTTCGAGCTGGCGATTACCGCCACCATCGGTGTCGCCCTGACCATTCTCACCGATCTGATCCTGTTGCCGGTGCTGCTTTCCTACACGCGTCTGCGCAACTTGCCACGCAAGCGCGCCTATCGTCTGCGTCAGTTGACCCAGTTCGACAAGATCTGGACCTTCCTGGCCAAGTTCAGCAAACCGCTGCCGGCGGCCATCATCCTGCTCGCCGGTGTCGCCATCTGGTACAGCGCCGAGCGCGTTGGTGAGCGGGTGATGATTGGTGATGCCCAGAAGGGCGTGGCTGAACTGCGCCCGGAGGCTAGATACAATCAGGATGCTGTCCTGATCAGCGACAAGTTTGCTCTCGGTGTCGACATCCTCAATGTCATTGCCGAAGGACCGCCATCAGCCTGCACCAACAGCTATCCGGCCATGGAGCTGATCGACCGCTTTGCCTGGCATTTGCGCAATGTCGAAGGTGTTGCCCAGGTCATCACGCTGCCGGCGGCGGCGAAGATCGTCAACGCAGGCTGGAATGAAGGCAACGTCCGCTGGCGTGTGCTGCCGCGGGATTCCGACACGCTGCGACTGGCGACCCAGGGCTTCGAAACCGACACTGGTCTGCTCAATGCAGATTGCAGTGCGATTCCGATCATGGCCTTCCTGACCGATCATCGCGCGACGACAATCGATCGCGTCATCGACGCGATCAAGCAGTTCCGCGATGACAATCACGCCTGGGCCGGTGCGAGCATCAATCTGCGCGAAAAGCTCGCTGCAGAAGCAGCCTCTGGCGAAGCAACCGAAGCCGATCTGAACCAGGTCAATCTGCGCCTGGCTACCGGCAACGTTGGCGTCATGGCGGCGATCAACGATGAAGTGCGTGCGGTCAAGCGGCTGATCCTGTACATGCTGTACGCGGCCGTGTTCCTCATGTGTCTGATCAGTTTCCGCAGTGCGCGCGCGGCCTTGTGCATCACCTTGCCGCTGGTGCTGGTCACCGAGTTGGGCCACGCCCTGATGGTCTATCTCGACATCGGCATGAAGATCAACACGCTGACCGTGGTTGCCCTCGGCGTGGGCATCGGTGTGGACTATGGCATCTATATCTTCGCTCGCATGCGCGAAGGTCTGCTCGCCGGCAAGCCGCTGACTGAGGCCTACTTCGGCGCATTGAAAACTACGGGTATTGCGATCTTCTACACCGCACTGACTCTGGCGGTCGGCGTTGGTACCTGGGTATTTTCGGATCTCAAGTTCCAGGCCGACATGGGCGTCATGCTGACATTCATGTTTGTCGTCAACATGATTGCGGCCATCGTTTTCCTGCCTGCTCTGTGCCGGTGGATCTTGCGGCCTTTCGAGAAAACCGCCGAAAGCTGATCAATAGTTGATGTTCATGCGTCGCATCAGCTTGCCGGCCAGCCAGGCCGGCCCGATCAGCAGGTAGGCGAGATCGGTGAAGAACGAGGGTCGAGCGCCCTCGATGATGTGGCCGATGAACTGCCCGATCCAGGCGACGACGAAGACGGCAATAGCTGCCCAAAGCAGTTGGCTCGGCCCGATGCTGCGATACAACCACTCGGTGAGTGCCCCGAAAACAACGAAGACCAGCAGCATGGCAATGCCTATCGGCTTTGACATGCGCCAGTAGAAAGCAAACGCTGCAACCATCACCATGCCGCACCAGAATCCGCTTCGGCCAATCGAGGTCGGAACCGGGATAACCCAGAGTGCAGCAATCACTGACCACAGAATCGCCGGTACGCAAACCGAGTGGATGGCCCGATTGATCGGGTTCTTGTGATCCAGGCTGTAGCTGCCGAACCACTGATTGACACTGCGCATCTTCTCCCTCCGTTGTCACCGATGACGAGTCGTGAATCCAGCCGCTTGTGGGCCAAAATCAGACTGCTTGCCGGTGACGAAATGAATCAATCCAGCTGAATGCCGGTCAGACGATATAGCGCCTCTGCATACTTTGCCGCCGTTCCTGCAATCACGTCTGGCGGAATCGACGGTCCCGGTGATTGCTTGTTCCAGTCGAGGGTTTCCAGATAGTCACGGACAAACTGCTTGTCATAGCTTGGCGGGCTGATGCCGACGCGATACTGATCAGCGGGCCAGAATCGCGAGGAATCCGGGGTCAGCATCTCGTCCATGACATACAGTTTGCCCTCCGCGTCGGTCCCGAATTCGAGTTTGGTATCAGCAATCAGAATGCCACGCGCTGCGGCATATTCAGCCGCGAAGCGATAGATCGCCAGGGTTGCCTGGCGAACCTGATCGGCCAGTTCGAATCCGACTTGATTGGCTACCACATCGAACGCGACGTTCTGGTCATGGCCGCCCACCGCAGCCTTCGTCGAAGGCGTAAAGATGGGCTCTGGCAGTTGCCCGGCCTGGGCAAGCCCATTGGGCAGCGCGATCCCGCAAAGCGAGCCGCTGGCCTGATAGTCCTTCCAGCCTGAACCAATCAGATAGCCGCGAGCGATGGCTTCAAACGGAACCGGCGTCAGGCGTTTGCTGATGACGCTGCGATTGACGTAGAGGGACGGATCGACACCCGCCGGGAGCACGCTCTCCGGTGCCTGATCGAGGAGGTGATTCGGCATCAACGACGCCGTCTGCGCAAACCAGAAATTCGACATCCGGGTCAGCATCTCACCCTTGCCCGGGACCGGGTCCGGAAGAACGACATCGAATGCGCTGAGACGATCACTAGCGACAATCAGCAGTTTGTCGTCGGCCAAGGCGTAAACATCTCGCACCTTGCCGCGATGAATGAGTTCAAGCCCCGGAAGCTCGGATTGAAGCAACGTAGACGGCACGGCAATTTCCTTCGGACGGATGTGCGCAGTTTACCGAGTAAAGTCCGACAGGCTGCAAGCCGTGTAAGATCAGCGGCTTGAACAAGCACAGGTTCCCTGGATGCGTCATCCCGAAACTCCCGAATTCAGCTCAGGCGAATTCGACCATCACGCCAGCCATCCGGCCAACCCGGCCCAACCCGGCAACGAAACATCGTGCGCCTACAAGCATGGTTGTCGACATTGCACGCTGGTCCAGGCATGAGCATGATCGGAAAAATCGTCGGTGGCATTCTCGGCTTGATCGTGTTTCGAAATTTCTTCGGCATGTTGATCGGCACCTTCGTCGGTCACATGTACGATCTCAGCGTGGCCCAGTCACGTCGACCGTCCCAGGCATCCTCGTTCGTCGGTCCGTTGTTCGCATTTGCGGGAGCCCTGGCCAAGTCAGATGGGCGCGTATCCGAAGTCGAAATCCGTGCCGCCGAGGCGTTGATGACTCGTTTGCGCCTGGATGCCGACCTGCGACGCATGGCCATCGAGCAATTCAATCTTGGCAAGGCACCCGAGTTCGACTCGCAATCGGCCGTAATCGAGTTGCGCGCATGGACGCATGGTCGGCGTGACCTCGCCTTCCTGATGCTCGATCTGCTTCTGGATCTTGTCTACGCCGAAGGCAGCTTGCCTGCCAGCAAGCTCGGCATGGTTCGACAACTGTGCTGGGCACTGGGCGTCAGTGACGCCGAGCTCGCCGCCGTCACTGCCATGAAAGGCTATGGTCCGCGCTACCGCTATCAGGGACCCCAAGGCGGCTACTCCGGCCAGCAGCGGACTCGCAATACGGAATCCAAGGTTGATCCGTACGTCGTCCTTGGCATCACCCATGAATCCGAACCGAGCGTTATCAAGCGTGCCTACCGCAAGCTCATGAGTCAGCACCACCCGGACAAGCTCGGCGACGTCCCCGCCGAACTCAAGAAGCGAGCGGAAGATCGCGCCCGGGAAATCAATGCGGCGTATGAGCGGATCAAGTCGGAGCGCGGATTCAATTGAGGCTCGCATCTTTCAAGCCGTGAGCTCGGAGCTTATCCGGGATAGTTCGGATTCTCAGCTAGAAATCCAGTTTTGCCGCCATTTCCCTGAGCTTGCCGATACTGAAGTTGATTGCCTGGCTCATGCTGATTTCGGGGGGCATCGGCAAGACGTCGGCATCAACCTCCACCGAAATCAGTGAAGGCTTGTTGCTCGAATAGGCGGACTTGATGGCCGCATCGAGTTGATCGACGTCGTTGACGTTCCAACCCTCACCGCCGCAGAGGCGTGCGTACGCGGCAAAATCAGGATTGTGCAATTGCACGGCGAATTCCGGCAGGGCCGAAGCTTCCTGCTCGGCCTGGATCAAACCGAATTTGTGGTTGTTGAAAACGATGACCGTGATCGGCAAGGCGTATTTGACCGCGGTGAGAAAATCAACCATCAGCATCGAGAAGCCGCCGTCACCACACAAGGCCACGACTTGTCGATCCGGATAGGCCAGTTGCGCGCCAATGGCGCCGGGCAAGGCAAAGGCCATCGAAGCCAGTTGGCAGGATAAGGTCAGTCGCTGGTGTTGGCGCAAATGCAAATGGCGCGCGGTCCACACGGTGACCTCGCCGGTATCACAAACGAAGATGGCATCGTCCCTGGCCAACGCGCCGGCCCGTGCCGGCACGCAATGCGGCGGAACCGGCGATCCGGTTTTGGCCTCCTGATTGGCGAAATACTTGAGTTGCTGCTTGCGGTTGTGTTGCGCCTGCTGCAGGAACGCGTGGTTCGGCTTCGCGGCAATCCGTTCCAGCAGCTTGCGCAAAGTCGGCTGCGCATGGCCGATCAGGCCGGCCGCCAGCGGATGACGGCGGCCCAGATGCAGCGGGTTGGATTCGATCTGGATTGCGCGGGTGCGCTCGGGATAGAAATTCTGGTACGGGAAATCTGTACCGACCATCAGCAACACATCGCAGCGATCCATGGCCTCGACGGCCGGCTTGCCGCCAAGCATGCCGAGGCCGCCGATATTGAACGCGTGATCATCGGCCAACAGATCCTTGCCGCGCAGACTGTGCACGATGGGTGCACCGAGTCGCTCGGCAACGGCGACCAGTTCGTCCACCGCATCCGCTGCGCCGATCCCGGCAAAGATCACCGGGCATTTTGCCTCGGCCAACAATTTGGCCGCACGGTCGAGATGCTCGTCCGAAGGCACGGTACGCGGGTGGTCGACGAATACGTGCTGCGCCTCGTCATGCGTCGTCATCGCGGCGACATCGGATGGCAGGGCGAGATGGGCCACGCCACGTCCGGCGACCGCAGCTTGTATGGCATCGGCAAACATGCGCGGTGCCTGGGCCGCGGTCACGACCGTGCGGTTGTAAACGGCGACATCGCGGAACAGCGCGTCCTGGTCGATCTCCTGATGGTAGTGATGACCGAGTTGGGTGGTCTCGACCTGGCCGGTGATCGCGAGCACCGGCGCGTGATCGCGCTTGGCGTCATACAAACCGTTGAGGAGATGGATCGCACCGGGACCGGCGGTGCCGCAACAGACCGCGAGCTTGCCAGTGAGTTTCGCTTGAGCGCTGGCAGCAAACGCTCCGGATTCCTCGTGGCGGACCTGGATGAAATCAATGGAATCACAGCGTCGCAAGCTGTCGACCAGGGAATTGATGGCATCACCGGGGACGCCAAAGATATGGCTTACTCCCGCGTCAGCCAAGTTTTCAAGCAAGAGATCGCACAGCGTCCTGGACATGAGGCCTCCTTAGACAGGCTGTTGAGCAGGCAATGCGTGCGTGCGGAGGGGGCGACTGCCAGCAGTCCGGGCACAGAATCGAACAGGTTGCCAGGCAACAACCTTGCCATGGCACCCGTGAACAGGTGCTGGATCCGACGCGGACCATTCATGATTGGTCAGCGCCACGACTACATCATGCGGCTGCCCAGATCGAGCATGACGATCAGGGTTCCGCCAGCCAGAAGCAGAATGATGACGCCGGAAAACAACATCAGATACAGATCATCCCGGTGCGACTGAAATCCAATGTGCAGAAAGAAACGCAGATGGACGACGATCTGAATAAGTCCGCAGACGCAAATCAGCACGAGCGCCAATGAGGCCGACAAGAGCTTCCATGCGACCAGTGCAAAGGGGATCACGGTCAAAACAAGCGCAATCACGAAGGCCAAAATGTAGGCGCGCAGATCGCGAACATATTCCGCATCAGCTTGGTCGATCATCCTTGCCATCAGAGTAATCCCCAGAGATAGACAACCGAGAAGATCCCGATCCAGATGATGTCCAGGAAATGCCAGAACAATCCGAGCCGCATGATCCGCGTCTTGACCTCGGAGCGCAGGCCTAGCGTGGCAATCTGGATGATCATCACGATCAGCCACAGGCAACCAAAGGCGACATGGATCCCATGCGTCGGTACGAGTACGAAGAATGCCGAAAGAAAGCCGCTGCGCTGAGGGAGTGCATCCCTGGCGGCCATGCCGAGAAGATCGTGCACCTCGAAACCAATGAAGATGAGCCCGAGCAACAAGGTAATGGCGAGCCAGCTGATCAGGCGGCGTGGTTCGTCGGCGCGATACTTCAGGTTCAACGACGCCATTGCAAACGTGAAACTGCTGGTGAGCAGGATCAGGGTCTGGATGAACGCGCTCTTGAGCTCGAACAGGTCCCGCGCGGACGGACCTCCCGCTGTGGCGTCGAGCATGCTCAAGTAGATCGCGAACAGCAGGCTGAAGATCACAGCGTCGCTCATCAAGAACACCCAGAAGCCGAACAACGGGCTTTCTGCCTGTTCGTGGGTGCCCGGATCGGAAGTACCCAGATTCAGCCCAGCGTGTTTGTACTTCGTGGCATTCACGCGCTTTGTTTCGCCAGACCACGGTTGGTCGGACCGATCTCTTCGTCACGTGCCACTGCCGTGGCGCGGGCGACCGCATCGAGCCAGCGCAAATGGTCTCGCCGAACGTCGGCCGCCAGGATCGTGTGATGGGTTTTGGTCATGAAGCTGCGCCCGATGACGGCAGCGATGCACCCAATGATGCCGAGCAGGCTCGCCCACCAGATGTGCCAGACAAGACCAAATACGGCGATGAAAGATGCTGCGCCGATCAGCAACGGAACCGCACTGTTGTCGGGCATGACGATGTCTTCATATTTCTGGAACGGCTGATAGGCAAGTCCATTCTCCTTCAACCAATGGAATGGATTGCGATCCTCGATGCGCGGCAAGACATGGAAATTGTAGGCTGGAGGAGGTGCCGGCGAAGCCCACTCAAGATTGCGCCCGTCCCACGGATCGCCGATGGCAACCCGATTGCCATCCCGTTGGCGAATGCTGACCACCAGTTGCGCAATCAAGGCCGCCAATCCGGCAAACAGGATCAGCGCACCGACCTCGGCAACCAGCAGATACGGCGCCAACCCGGGCTGCAGTATCTCCTGTGATCGACGCGGCATTCCCGACAACCCGGTCAAATACAGCGGGAAGAAGGCCAACATGAAGCCGATGCCGAAACACCAGGCGGAAATCCTTCCCCAGAATTCGCTGAGCCGATAGCCGAACGCCTTCGGGAACCAGAGGTTGTAGCCGGCGAGCATTCCAAACAACGTTCCGGGTATCAAGACATTATGGAAATGTGCTACAAGAAACGTCGTGTTGTGAACCTGGAAATCCACCGGACCATCGCCAGAAGAATTCCGGTCAGCCCGCCAATGACAAACAGGATCATGAACATCAGCGAGTACAGCATGGGTGTCGTCAGGCGTACCCTGCCGCGATACATGGTCAGCATCCAGTCATAGATCTTTACCCCGGTCGGGATGGCGATCAGCATTGTGGCGGTCCCGAATGCGGCGTTTATCGCAGGGCTCTGACCCATCGTGAAGAAGTGGTGCAGCCAGACCGTAAACGACAGCACCGCAATGCACATCGTCGCGTAGACCAGCGAGGTGTAGCCGTACAGACGCTTGCTGCTGAAGGTCGCAAATACCGAGGAATAGACGCCGTATGCCGGCAGGATGACAATGTAGACCTCCGGATGCCCGAACATCCAGAAAAGGTTCACGAAGTTCATCATGTTGCCGCCCATGCCGTTGGTGAAGAAATGGAAATCCAGATAACGGTCGAGTGCCAACATGGCGGTGGCGACGGTCAACGGCGGCATCGCGAAGACCAACATGATGCTTGTGCACAGCGCGGTCCATGTGAACAGCGGCATGCGAAAGAAGCTCATACCCGGCGCACGTTCCTTGTAAATGGTCACCACGAAGTTGATCCCGGTCAGGGTATTGCTGATACCGCTCAAGGTCAGCGCCCAAATCCAGTAGTCGGGGCCGACGCTCGGCTGGAAGGCAATTTCCGTGTACGGGGGATAGCCCGTCCAGCCGCCGGTTGAAAACTTTCCGATCATCAGCGAGACCATCACCAGTGCGGCACCGGCGATGGTCAGGTAGAGGCTGATTGCATTGAGCAAGGGAAAGCGAACATCACGCGCACCGATTTGCTGCGGCATGACGAAATTGATCAGGCCGGTAAGAAATGGCATGGCCATGAAGAAAATCATGATCGTGCCGTGGGTGCTGAACAACTGGCTGAAGTGCTCCGGTGACAGATAGCCCGGTGACTGGATGGCGATGGCCTGCTG
>NZ_DASSYD010000178.1:0-13927 GCF_035703485.1 Dokdonella sp.
CCGCGCGACGAAGGAGCGTGCTTTAGAAGCGCAAAGACGTTGGGCGGCGGAGCTTGCCCCGCTTCAGCGACGTAGCTGGATCCATGCCATGAAAGTGAGCATGCCCAACAGCACCATCAGCGCGCCGGGGGAAAGCATGGGCAAGGTCACTGGCGCCATATCTCCCCGACGCAAGATCACTGTCGCTGAATTGTTCGCTTCGTTGAGATCAACCCAGGATTCATAGATCCCGAACGTGAAAGGCAGGATCTCTGGTGCCGCCTCCGTCAGGGAAAATTTTAGCTCGCAGACCCTGGTTTCTCCTGCTGCCAAGGGTGCAGTAATTGTGGGATCCCATACGAGATTGTAGAAGAAGTACTTGCCGTCGGCGACCTGCAATGCGATGCCGGGACAATTGCTGCTTCCCCCGGGGCCCAGATCGAATTCATCGATAAATTGAGAGCTGATCATCGGCAGCACTGGAACAGCTGCCGGTCCCAGATTGGTCGCTGTAATGACAAACGAAATCAGCTCACCTGGGCTCAGGTTGTCGCTGGGCGTTGCCGTCATCGTGATCGCAACGTCGGAAGGAATGGTGCCCTGCGAAAACGCGGGAGGCGGGGCCACCGCAAACACGCTCACAAGTAGAAGGATGGGTATCGTGAACCGCTTCATTGGCTTACTAGACACTGTGCGTACTCAGGCGTCAACGATACACACATAAAAACGGCCGCACAGGGCGGCCGTTTTTATTCCACTGGAGCAGGCAGCTTACTTGGCTGCGCGCAACTGACGCGAGAGCTTGTCAACGCGTGCGATCAATGCGTCCACATCGGCCTTCGATGGAATTCCGACGTAGGACATGGCGCGACCGACGCCTTGCTCGATCTTCGCTTCTGCATCGCTGCGGATGGCCTTGATGCGCTGCTTGACCGGCTTCATGCGGCTATCGACGATGCCCTTGACGTCCTTGGACACCTTGCGCACCAGCTTCTCGCTGCTGGCCTGGTAGGACTTGCCTTCACTGACCATGCTCTCGAACAGCTCGATGCCCTGCTTCTGCGCGATCGAGAATGCACCGAGACCGGCGAGCCATACCTTCTGTGCCTTGTCGGCCGTCGTCATGGTCGCTGCCTTGTTCTTTTGCGTCACTTTGATTTGCTTGCTCATCTTGCGTCTCCTGATTGGGGAAGTTCGCCACGGATGGGCGATGAAGCCATCTTCCACGATTACGCTTGAGCTTTCACACTACTGCGCGCGGCTTGGGACAAGTGCGCGGGTGATTGCGGTAGCCGGAGGCAATTACCAGTTCGGACGAATCTGATTGCTCTCGTGCTTGCGATCCCAGGCACGCAGTTCGTCGCGAATATGGGCAATTCCCTGTCGACCAAGGGTGCTGCGTTTTTCATCGAGCAGGTTGGCATCGAGCAGTTCGGCCAGACGCTCCGCCGTGGGCAACATGGCCTCCCAGGCATCCAGCGCAGGGAGCGGCCCGGGCAAGGCCATGAACAAGGTCAGGCCCTGGGTATCCAGCGATTCGATCCGGGCCATGTCGAAATTACCCGGCTTGAGCATGTTTGCCATGCTGAAGATCGGACCGAGTTCGGGCTTGCCAGCATCCATACGATGGAAAATGCCGCGATCGCCGAATTCGAGGCCAGCCTTTTCCGCGGCAACGACAAGCTCACTTCCGGCAATCATCTCGCCATCGCGTGCGCAAACGAACAAGGTGATGATGCGCTCGATCGGGCCATCGGGTCGCATGCCGACAGGCTTCCTTGGCGAACGCCGCGCCTTCGTCTTGGCCGCCGCTTTCGACTCCGCTGCCGGATCTCCGCTTTCACTTCCAGCGAGAAGGTCAAACTGCTCGCCTTTGCGGGCATCTGAATCTTGCGTATCGATATCCAGATCCGCAGAAAGCGTCGGCTCGACGCGCTCGCCTACAGGGTTGCGGAACATCGTGCGCTTGCCCTGCCCGGGCTTCCGCGGCTGGCCAAAAAAGTAGATCAACGCCAGCACGAGCATGCCGACGAAAAAAATGATGACGCGCATTTCAGTGGCGCTCATTGCTTGCTGCTCCATGCCCATACCTCACGCTGCCCCGGCGAGTTTAGCGGCTTCGGCAAGATCGACCTGAACCAGTCGTGAAACACCGGGCTCGCGCATGGTCACGCCACAGAGTTGGCTGGCCGCCTCCATGGTCGACTTGTTGTGGGTGACAAAAATGAACTGGACGCTCTGGCTCATTTCCGTAACCAGCGCCGAGAAGCGCCCGACGTTGGCCTCATCGAGCGGAGCGTCAACCTCATCGAGCAGGCAGAACGGCGCCGGATTGAGGCGGAAGATCGAGAACACCAGAGCAACAGCGGTCATCGCCTTTTCGCCACCGGATAGCAGGGAGATTGAGGTCACGCGCTTGCCGGGCGGGCGAGCCATGATCGTGACACCGGTCGAGAGCAGGTCATCGCCAGTCAGTTCGAGATAGGCCTGGCCGCCGCCAAACAGACGCGGAAACAACTCCTGTACGCCTGTGTTTACGCGATCAAAGGTGTCTTTGAAGCGTTGCCGGGTCTCGCGGTCGATCTTGCGAATGGCGCTTTCAAGGGTTTCCAGTGCCGTCGCCAGATCGGTCAATTGTGCATCGAGGTAGACCTTGCGCTGGGATTGCTCCTCGTACTCCTGGATCGCGGCCAGATTGACCGGCTCGAGGCGCCGGATCTTGTGCTCGAGATCGTCCAGGTCGCGCTGCCATTGATCGGCCTCGATGGCTTCAGGCAATTCCGCGAACAGGGCATCGATCTCGAAACCGGCCTCGACAATCGAAGCTTCCAGGGATTGCGCGTGCAGGCGGCGCTCCTGCTCGTTCAAGCGCAGGTTGCCAAGTTCCTCGCGACGCTCGGTCAGCGCATCCGCAATGCGATTGCGCTCAACTTCGTATTTGCGCATCTCGGCATCGCGCTCTTCCAGCGCCTTGCGCGCTTCGACCAGCTGCTTGTCGACGAGCAGACGTTGATTGAGGCAGCTCTGCCGCTCAGCCTCAAGTTCCGCCAGCGGATCGCCACTGGATTCGAGTTGCGCGGCAATTTCGCCCCGCTTGGATTCCAGTTGGTCGAGCTGGGTTTGCATGCGCTGCAACGATTGTTCCAGCGAAGTCAGCGCCGAACGCTTGGATTCGATTGACAATGCCGCCTGATGCTCGACATCGCGCGCTTCCCGCGCATTCATGCGTGCCTCTTCGCGTGATTCGAGGAGCTGTCGGCGTGCGCCATCCAGTTGTTGACGTTGCTGCTCAAGCTCGCTCATGCGCTCGACCGCCTTGTCCAGACGACCACGCGCTTCGCGAATCTGTTCGTGGTCGGTATCCAGCTTGGTGATCAATTCGCCGAGTTCGGCATCGACCCGGACAAGACGCTCCTGGGCGCTGTCCATGCGTCCACGCTGACTCTGCAACTGGCCGGAAATCTCAGCCAGACGGCGATGTCCGGCATGCGTCTCGCGTTGTGCATCGTCACGCACCCGTTCGGCCTCAATGCGGGCCACGCGCGAATCTTCCACCTGTTTGGCGTGCTCCTCGATTTCTCCATCGAGGATCTCGATTCGGGCCGTCAATTCGGCGATCTCGCGCTCACGCGCAAGCACACCGACTTGCGAGCCCTGAGCCCGCGCCACCCGTGCAAATCCGTTGCCAACCCACTCGCCATCAGCGCTGATGATCGATTCGCCATCGTTCAGCGTAGCGCTGCGTTCGCGTAGTTCCGCAAGTGAACTTGCCGTGCGCACGCGACTGAGCAAAGCCAATGCTGCGGCCGGCCCACGCACATGCGCGGCCAGCGTGCCTGCAGCCGCAGAGGCCGAACCGGTTTCTGCGGCAAGCAAGGTCAAATCGGCCTCACTGATATGAGTCAGCTCCGCCTGCAACGTCTCCGGCGACTCGACCAGAACTGCATCGAGCCAGCCTTGCAGCACCGTCTCGACCGCTCGTTCCCAACCGCTGTCGACATCGAGCGCTTCACCAAGGCGTTTGGGATTGCCGAGGCCGAGACGCTCCAGCCATTCCCGCACACCGCTGCCATCCTCACTCAGCGCGGCGTGTTGCAATGCCTCCAGCGAGGCCAGACGCCCACGTGCTTTTTCCACTTCACTGCGCTTGCTGCTCAGCGAAGTTTGCAGATTGCGCTCCTGCTCGACGATGGCCTCGAAGCCCTGACGCTTCTCATCGAGCACTGCAGTCAGGGATTCAACCTGTTCGCGAAGCTGGGTTTGCTCGCCGTCAAGAGTCTCCAGGACGCGACCCAGTTCAGCCAGGTCCGCTGCCTTCTTCTCCGTTTCCAGTGTCTCGCGACGACGATCCGCCTCGACGCATTGACGATCCAGATAGTCCAGACGTGTGCGTTCGATCTCAGCCGACTGACCGACCTCCGAACTGGTTTTTGTATAGGCATCCCATTGTTCTTGCCATTCGGCCAGCCTGCCCTCGGCAAGGCTCAACTCTTCCACGGCTTTCTCGACCGCTTCGTGCAAGGCTTCACGCTGGGGCGCGGAATCACTCAGAGTGAGACGCAGCGATTCAACCTGGGTCGTGTCATTGGCAATATGCTCGGCCAGTTCAACATGGGCTCGCTCGGTTTCCAGGCGTGAGCGCTCAAGTTGCTCGGCAAGTACGCGGCTGTGCTGGATCTGCTGCTCGACCCGGGCAATCTCGGCGCCAACCTTGTAAACCTCGCCCTGCACGGCATTCAATTTTTCACTGGCACCGGTATGCGCCTCGCGACTGGTCTCGATTTGTGCTTCACGCTGACGCTGCTCAGCCAGTTGCTGCTCGATGGCCAATTCGGCCTGGCGCAGCGCGCCGGATCGGGAATCCAGATCGGCGCGCGCTTCGCGCAGGGTGACCGCCTTGAGCTCGGCTTCCTTGCGCTTGCGCTGGGCCTGGAACTCCTGCCAGCGCTCGGCTGCGCGGGCCTGACGCTTGAGATGTTCGAGCTGCTTGTCGACCTCGTCACGGACATCAGTCACACGATCGAGATTTTCACGGGTCGCCTTGATTCGGCTTTCGGTTTCCTTGCGCCGCTCCTTGTAACGCGAAATGCCAGCCGCTTCCTCCAGATGCATGCGCAACTGATCCGGGTCGGATTCGATGATCTGGCTGATCATGCCCTGCTCGATGATCGAATAGCTGCGTGGCCCGAGGCCGGTGCCAAGGAACAAATCGGTGATATCGCGACGTCGGCAGCGCGTCCCGTTGAGGAAGTACTGCGATTGGCCATCACGACTGACCAGACGCTTGACCGAAATTTCGTTGTACTCGGCGTATTCGCCGGTGACCGTGCCATCGGAGTTGTCGAACACCAGCTCGACCACGGCTTGACCGACCGGCTTGCGCGCACTCGATCCGGAGAAGATCACGTCGGTCAACGAACCACCGCGAAGGCGGCTCGCGGCGCTCTCGCCCATGACCCAGCGAATTGCATCGATGATGTTCGATTTGCCGCAACCATTCGGGCCAACCACTGCCGACATGTTGGTGGGCAGATGCAGGGTCGTCGGGTCTACAAAGGATTTGAAGCCAGCCAGCTTGATCGTAGTCAGTCGCATGGAGCAGAAGTTTCCCTGTTCAATCAGTTCGCGGATTTATCGGCCGGCTCTTCAACGGGCACAGCGGCGCCGGCTGGAGCGGGTTCAGCGCTATCGGGCGTTGCCGTCGTCACCTTGGCCGTGTCACGCAAACGGGTCAGTCGCTGTTCGCTCAGCTGGCTCAGCAGCGTTTCACGAATGCTGTCCTTGAGCTCCTCGAAACTTGGCGGCACGAACGGCGAAATCGCGCTGACGTGCATCACGTGCCAGCCATACTGGGTCTGGATAGGAATCTTGTTGGTTTCCCCGGATTTCAGCGCAATCAAGGCGTTACCGAGAGGCTTGGGCAGTTGCGAAGGGCGTACACGCTGGAAAGCACGCGCCTGCAAGGCTTTCTTGCTCCAGCGATCGTAAACTTCGTTGAACGGTTGCGTCATCGCTTCACCCGAAGCCTTGAGTGCATCGTCCTCACTCTTGAACAGCAACTGGCTGAAGTCGTACTCAACGCGGCCGGCCTTGGCAATCTGCTGCTGATATTCGGTTTTCAGCACACTCTCATCGACATGCGCGGTGCTGCGGAACTTGCCCAGTGTGGCGTTCGCATTTCCCTGCAGTCGATTGAGTTCCACCTCGGCAGCGAACTGCGGGTCCTTTGCGTAGCCCTCTTTCCTCGCTTCCTGATCGAGCAGGATGTAATCCGTCAGCTCGGTCAAGGCAGCGGCGCGTTGCTCGGGGACAGAAAGATCCAGTTTGCGCTCCCTGGCCAGGATATCGAGCAAAATCTGCGGTACGTCCTGACCATTCACGGTCTCCACCGCTGGCAGATTGCCGGGCAAGGCCGAGTTGGAGGCGTTGCCACCACAACCTGCCAAGACCGTAACGGCCAGCATCGCCAGGATGTTTCGAATTGCAGTCATCATGTTTCCTCTGGAGAACGTGCGTCGATTGCCAACGCGTGAATATCAGTTGTCATCAGCTCACCCAGCGCCGCGTAGATTGCGCGATGGCGGGCCAGCGGCTTGAGCCCGTTGAAAGCGCTGCTGACAATATGGACGCTGAAATGACCCCGACCATCGCGTGCGCCGGCATGACCGACATGGCGGTGACTGTCGTCGCTGATTTCGAGTCCGCTCGGCGCAAATGCCTGTTCCAGACGCGAGCGAATCTCGGCCAGACGATCAATCACGGCAAAACCTTGCGGAAAGGCCGCACATCGACGTGCCGGTAGACGCCGGCCGCCATGTACGGGTCTGCATCGGCCCAGGCTTGCGCCGAAGCCAGATCATTGAACTCGGCAACTATCAGGCTGCCACTGAATCCCGCCGGCCCCGGATCTTCGGCATCAATTGAGGGAAACGGCCCGGCCAGCAGCAAACGTCCGGCCTCATGCAACGCCTTCAATCGAGCCAGATGAGCCGGCCTCGCCGTTCCACGCCCGGCCAGGGAATCCGCATTGTCATATCCGGTTATGGCGTACCACATGGTCATCGGTTCCGATAAGGGGCGGCTATGTTAGCCCGGATGAATCGTGAGGTCGCGTGAAATCCACCCAAATTCCGCCTCAAGCACCGGGCTCAATCCCCTCGCAACGGGGTCACCCGGATGGACCCGGTTTGCTGCGCAAGGCGACTCGCAGGGGTTTGACTGCCTTCGCATTGCATCAATACGCTGGACTTGAGGCATCCATTGGGCTTAGGCTTGCGCCTGTACCCGTGGGTTCAGCACTTCTGCCAGTCGCCTGATGGCGGCGAGACCGTTGCAGTCGTGTGCTTCCGATGCATTGCAGGGCGTGTGGTTTCAGACACTCCTGAGCACCTTCTCAGCAGGCACGGCGAAGTCCTTCGGATCGAAACAACCAGTGACTCAGGCAATCAAACGCCGATCGCGGTTCATGCCGAGGGAAGTCGGCAGCGACATTGAATTGAAACAAACTTGCGACGGCTTCGATTCGGATTCTCGAATCCCATGCCACGTCAATCGCAGGATATCGGTGCGATGGCGCCGACCAGGCGATCGACCCGTCAGGCCAGCCTGCAGGTCGAATCCTTATTACGAATGATCTGCGCACGACCCACGCCGTGAGGCGTCGGGCAACCGGATCGGAAATGAATAACCCGACAGCCGAACCTCAAATCCAGCAAGAAGAATCCGCCCCGGCGTTCCCGCCTGTGCCGCAGCAGCAGGAAATGCCGCTGGCGCTGGTGCGCGGTGAGCCCGTGTTGCAGATGCCCCAGGATCTCTACATCCCTCCGGATGCGCTCGAGGTCATTCTCGATGCCTTCGAGGGGCCGCTCGATCTGCTCCTGTACCTGATCCGTCGGCAGAATCTCGATATTCTCGACATTCCGGTTGCCGAGATCACGCGCCAGTACGTCGACTACATCGATCTGATGCAGGAGTTGCGCCTCGAACTGGCTGCCGAATATCTGGTCATGGCAGCCATTCTGGCCGAAATCAAATCGCGTCTGCTGCTGCCCCGGCCACCCAGTGAAGAAGGCCTTGAGGAAGATCCTCGTGCCGAATTGATACGCCGCCTGCAGGAATACGAACGCTTCAAGAAGGCGGCAGCCGATATCGACGAGTTGCCGCGACTGGAACGCGATACGGCCGTCGTTTCGGCCTACGTCCCTGATCAAAATGTCATTCGCCTGCCGCCGCCGGTCGACCTGCGCGAATTGTTGCTGGCACTGAAGGATGTCCTCAACCGTGCCGAGTTGTTCAGCCACCACGCCATTCAGCGTGAAGTGCTGTCCGTACGCAATCGCATGAGTGATGTGCTGCGTTTACTCGGCAATGGTGAATTCCACCGCTTTGAAACCCTGTTTGAAGTCAGCGAAGGGCGACACGGCATCATCGTCACCTTCCTTGCCATCCTTGAACTGGCCAAAGAACTTCTTGTGGAAATCTCGCAAGGCGAAGCGCTGGCTCCCATCTACCTGAAATCATTGGCACTCGCCGATTGAACTCCTTGCACATGATCGAATTTGAACTCCTGAAACGTATTATCGAAGCGGCCATCCTGGCTGCCGGGACGCCGCAGACCGCGACCCAGTTACTCGCCTTGTTTGTTGAAAACGAGGCCACCAGCCATGACGATATCTCGCGTGCCATCGAATCATTGCAGGCCGATTGTCAGGATCGCGGCATCGAACTGGTCGAGGTGGCTTCCGGCTTCCGCTACCAGGTTCGTCAGGATGTCCACGCCTGGGTCGCCCGGCTATGGACCGAACGGCCGAGCAAGTACTCGCGCGCCCTGCTCGAAACGATGGCCTTGATCGCCTATCGCCAGCCGATCACGCGAGGCGAGATCGAGCAGATTCGAGGCGTTGCCGTTTCCACACATATCATCAAGACCCTCGAAGAACGCGAATGGATCCGCGTTGTCGGCCATCGCGATGCACCGGGCAAACCGACCCTGTTCGGATCCACTCGCGGCTTCCTCGATTATTTCAATCTCAAATCACTCGACGAACTGCCTTCGCTCGACGAGATTCGCGACATCGATGACATGGATCCGCAACTCGCCCTCAGCCCACCTTCAGACGAACTCACCAACACTGTCATCGACAACGATGCGCAAGCACTGGCCGAAGCGGTCGCCGGATTCGATTCCGACGAGGCCAATTCCGACGATTCCGATACTGAAATTGATTCCGTATCCGACGCTGCCACCGACACCGACCCGGAAGATTCTGCAGAGGCCACCGAGGAAGACGGCGACACCGCCACTCCCCGCCTCGCCAACAACGCCGATACCGGCGACTCCAACCCGATCCCGTCCGCGTCCGAAACCGATGCCGACACCACGGAGCAAGATGCATGACCTCACCCGTACGCAATGTACTTTCCTTGAAAAAATCCGCGCCTGAAGAAGTCGCCGCCACGCTCGAAGAGCGCCTGCACAAAGTGCTGGCGACGGCGGGCCTGGGCTCACGACGCATGCTCGAAGGCCGTATCGAAGCCGGCGAAGTCCAGGTCAACGGCACAGCCGCCAGCCTCGGCGTCAGCGTTCACGCAGGTGATCGCGTCGAGATCGACGGCAAGCGCTTCGTCGTCATCAGCGATACCAGCGAGCATTCGCAGGTCATCGTCTACAACAAACCCGAAGGCGTGATGACCACGCGCGATGATCCGGAAGGCCGACCCACCGTATTCGAACATCTGCCGCGCTTGAAAGGCGCACGCTGGATCGCTGTTGGTCGTCTCGACATCAATACCACCGGCCTGCTCTTGCTGACCACCGATGGCGCATTGGCCAATGCGCTCATGCATCCCAGTTCGGAGCTTGAACGCGAATATATCTGTCGCGTGCATGGCGAAGTGCCGGACGAAGTCATTGAGCGTCTGCGTAGTGGCGTGGAACTCGAAGACGGCCCTGCCCATTTTGAAGACATCGGCGTGATCAGCCGTGGCGGCAGTCATTCCTGGTTCCGCGTGGTCATTCGCGAAGGACGCAATCGTGAAGTCCGGCGCATGTGGGAAGCCGTCGGACTGATGGTCAGCCGACTCAAGCGCGTGCGCTATGCCAATGTCGAATTGCCGCGCCTGCTGAAACGCGAAAAGACCGCCGAGCTGTCGGTCGAGCAGGTCAAATCCCTGCGCGAACTTTGTGGTGCAGCCGATCCCGAGCCTTGTCTGACTCTCGCACCGGTTATCGGTCAGCGCCGCAGCACGCCGACCGAGTTCAAGCCGGATCCAAAATCCCAGCAGGCCTGGACCAGTACGCGCACCGATGAAGCGCGCGAATTCGCCCAGTTCGATCGCATTCGCGATGACGGCTGGCGCGCGCCATCCGCCAACAAGGGCAAACGTTCGCGCGGCGGCGGCGGTCCACGTCCGTCACGTCCGCGTGCCAAGCCGGCGACGGCTGCAGGCTCCCAATATGTCGATCCCGGCCTCAATCCCGCCGTGCTGCGCACCTGGTTTCCGGATTCTCCGCTGCCAGGCGATCGCAAGCGCAAGCCGGGCGGTCGCGGCGGGAAAAGTGGCGGACAGCCGCGCGGCAATCCGAATTCACTGGCCAATCCGGCACACGGCAATCGCGCTCCCTACCAGGGCGATGCCAACGGCAACCGTCCACCGCGCGGCAACGCCCGCACCGATGATGCAGTCGGCAATCGTGCCCCACGTGGCAACTCCACCCAGGATGATGCACGCGGAAATCGCGCTCCAGCCAAGGAAGGAAACGTCTGGGCCAATCGCGGCAAGAACCCGCGCAGCGGCGGCCAGGGCAATGCCTCACGCGGCAACAGCCAGCCCGGCAATGCCAATCGCGGCAAGCGCGGAAATCAGGGCAACCAAGGCTCGCGCGGCAACTCCGGCGGCCAGGGCCCGCGCGGCAACAATGGCAATCGCCGCGGCCCCGGCTCGAACTCCTGATTTGCACGGCGCCGGGTTTAAGCCAAGGTCCACGGTTCGTCATTCTTGCATAAGCAATACGATGCCGGAACGAACATTCGCGGAACGAGTGACCCGAAGGGCATGCTGCAGTAGCAGCACCATTGGGGCTATTTCAGCAGCAACGAAATCACTCATTGACCAGTCGCTCGGCTGTTGTATTGCGCGTCCGAATTTGCCGGCCATTTGGCAACTTCCGATCAGGGTTCGGCAGGCTCACCACGAGCGAGAGTCAATCTGACGTTTCCTGACCCTGCGCGATTCCATTCCGATCCGCTGCTCCGACAGGTTATTGTTCGCACCTTCATTCCACGCGCAACAGGTGAGGGCAATGGGCAAGAGCCGGATGGAAGCGTTCAGCGATGGCGTTCTCGCCATCATCATCACGATCATGGTGCTGGAGCTCAAGGTTCCGCACAGCGAGGAAATTTCATCCCTCGCACCGCTGCTGCCGGTGCTCTTCAGCTACGTATTGAGCTTCATCTACGTCGGCATCTACTGGAACAACCATCACCACTTGCTGCACGCCACCCGGCAAGTGGGCGGCGGCACGCTTTGGGCCAACCTGCATCTGCTGTTCTGGCTATCCCTGCTACCATTTGTCACCGGCTGGATGGGCGAAAATCATTTCTCCGCCCTGCCCACCGCGCTCTATGGTTGCGTGCTTCTGATGGCCTCGATCGCCTACTGGTTTCTCGTACGCAGAATCATTGCCAACGAAGGAAAGGACTCGCTGGTCTTCAAGGCCGTTGGCAAGGACAGCAAGGGCATCATCTCGACCTTGCTGTATGTGGCCGCTATCCCGCTGGCCTTCGTTCAACCGGGGATTGCCCAGGGCATCTTCATCCTCGTCGCGATCCTGTGGCTGATCCCGGATCGTCGGATCGAGAAAGTCATGTCCGAGCACAACGACGATTGATTGGCCCGGGCGAAATCGGATCAGCCGAAAATCATTGCCACCCTCAGCAGCGAGACCGCCATGCACCGACTCGACCGCTGAATTGCGCACGACAAGTGCACCCTGCCCCACCCATCAACGTCTGCTAATCTGTCCCGATCACTGACGGGAGTAGCTTATGGGCCGGTTTTCAATCAGGCGTCCGGGTGCGCGAAAAAGCCTTTTCCTGATCGCGCTGATGGCATTTCCAGGCACCGTCGCCCTCGCCCAGCACACGGTCAAACCGATATTGCACGGCGAACACTGGATGGCGATCACCGGCAAGCCGCTGGCGGCAACTGCCGGTGCGCTGACTTTTGCGCGCGGTGGCAATGCGGTTGATGCAGCCTGCGCGATGCTCGCGGCGACCGCGACCATGTGGGATACGCTCGGCTGGGGCGGCGAAACACAGGCCTTGATCTACAACCCGCATACCGGCGAAGTCAAAGGCATCAATGCACTCGGAGTCGCGCCGACCGGCGCAACGGCAGAATTCTTCCACGACAAGGGCATGGTCTATCCGCCCGAATACGGTCCGCTCGCCGCGGTCACCCCGGGCACCCCGGGCGGCCTCATGGTCATGCTCGCCGAATACGGCAAGCTGAGTCTGGCCGAGGTGCTGGCGCCGGCGATGCAGATGGCCAAGGGCTATCCGATCGAGAAGTCGCAGGCCGACAACATGGAGTCGCGTCGTGACTTGCTGGCGACCTGGCCGGGTTCAAAAAAGGTCTTTCTGCCCCATCTCGACAAGGATGACGCGAGCAAGCGCGCGGCACCCGAGGCTGGCGAGATTTTCCGCCAGCCCGAACTGCTCGCCACACTTCAAAAGCTGGTCGATGCCGAAGCAGCCGCACTCGCCGCCGGCAAGAATCGCAAACAGGCAATCCAGGCGGCCTACGATCGCTTCTATCGTGGCGACATCGCCAAGCAGATCGTCGCCGGCTCCAAAAAATACGGCGGACTGATGACGCTGGAAGATCTCGACCGCTGGCAAGTCCATATCGAGGAACCGGTCAGCACCAACTACAAGGGTATCGACGTCTACAAGCTGACCACCTGGGTGCAGGGCCCGGTCATGCTGCAGGCGCTGAACATGCTCGAGAAAATCGACATCAAGAGCATGGGCTACAACAGCGCGCGCTATATCCACACGCTCTATCAGGTCATGAACCTGGCCTTTGCCGATCGCGATTTCTACTACGGCGATCCGTACGTGCCGCCGGTCGAGCCGGTCGCTGGACTGCTTTCGAAAAAGTACGCCGACCAGCGTCGCGCGCTGATCAATCCCGAGCGCAACGATACGACCATCAAACCCGGCGATCCGTATCCATTCCAGAATGGCAAGAATCCCTACCTCGATCTGCTCAAGAAATGGACGCCGATTCCGCCGAAAGCGATTGCCGAAGGCGCCGAAGGCTTTCAGCAATCGAGCCTGATGAGCGCCGATGAAGCCTTTCTCGCCGGCACCACGTCCATTCAAGCAGCCGATGCCGAAGGTTGGGTCGTCTCAGTCACGCCGAGCGGCGGCTGGATTCCAGCCTTCATCCCCGAAGGCACCGGCGTCGGCCTCAGCCAGCGCATGCAAAGCTTTGTCCTAGACAAGGCGCTCAACCCGTTCAACGTGGTCCATCCGGGCCAGCGCCCGCGCGCCACGCTGACCCCAAGTCTCGCCCTCAAGGACGGCAAGCCGTTGATGGCGTTCTCGGTACAGGGCGGCGACAGTCAGGATCAAAACCTGCTGCAGTTTTTCCTCGACATGGTCGAGTTCAAGATGAACGTGCAGCAAGCCGCCGAAGCCCACAACATCCTTAGCTACCAGATGCAAAGCTCGTTCGGCGCACACACCTCCGAACCCGGCCGCCTCCAGCTCACCCGACGCGTCTCCGAATGGGACCGCGCAGAACTCGGCCGCATGGGCTACAAGGTCGAAATCGTCGACCGCACCTACAGCCCGATCACCGCGATATGGCTGGATCAGAAGAATGGGACGCTGTGGGGTGGTGCCAGTGAGCAGGGGGATGATTATGGGATTGCCTGGTA
>NZ_DASSYD010000006.1:0-11964 GCF_035703485.1 Dokdonella sp.
TGCGCCCACATCAACCAGCCGTCGAGTACGTCGAACATCGCCCAAAGCGCACGACCCAAAGATCTCTTCTGACCACTTCCATTCGTTGCTCACCATGACTACGCCCTCTGTTGGCATGTAAATCATGGAGTTACAGACTAATGCGCAAGAAAGATGTGATCAAGAGACAGGCGAAGGCAGGGGTCCAATGCCTTTGCTTTGGTTTTTGATGCGCTTTCGCCTGGCCGCTAAAGAAAGTGCAAAAGTGATGGGGCGCTGGGCCCCTGCCTGCGCTGGGGCGACGGGAATGTGGGGTTTTCGGCCTGCCAGGTGCCGAGGTCCACGTTTGCTCATGCCCGTGACCCAAGCAACGTCAAAAATGATCGACAATCAATATTCCATAAAAATCTTCACCTTGCCGATCAAATTGATCGCAACGCCAACTAGGCCGCCTTCCGATGCTGGTAATACGGCCTCTCACGATCATCAAGAATCGCGTACATCGCGGCAAGGTTTTGCGCATCGGGGTTGAGCCAGGCATCAATATTCTCCGGCTTGATCGGAATGATGCAGCGATCATGACCGGCGGCAGCGATTTCGGCAGGTGGCTCGTCGGTGATCGCGGCAAATGAAAGCAGATCTTCCTCGCCCTTGCCTTGCCAGTGCGACCACAGGCAGGCGACGAGCATGTCCTGCTCGGGTTTCGGGCGGAATTCGAGGATGACGTTTTCGGCTTTCTCTCCATCGCCGAGTTCGCGCCCTTCCAGATCATGGCGACTGACGTTCTCGTAGAACGCGTTGACGATGGCGATGCCGTGGCTGTGGCCGAACTGGCCTTTCCAGAATCCTTCGAGGTTGTCGCGGCGCGCGTTGTAGGTGCCGGGGTATTTGCGGTCATAGAACGCGGGCTTGCCCTGCGGCCGACACTGGTAGCGCATCGGCTTGATCACGCGACGGCCGTTCTCGATGACCATGACTGGTGCGTAGGTGCCCGGAAAGATGCGTGAATCGCGCGGCAGCAGTTCGTCGCGCTTGATGTCGGCAATGCGTGACAAGGCCCACTTCACCTTGCTCGTCGCAATCCGCTTGCTCTCGCTGGCCGCCTTGGTGGTGCGTGTCTGCAACTTGCGCTCGGCATCGGCGAGGCGCTTGCGCTGCTTGAACACCTCCTGTTCGAGTCGCGACAGCTCGCTGGCATCGAACGCCTCGATCAGCTTCGCGATCGACTGCTGCGCCGAATCCTCCGGGTGGGCGAAATTCGCGTCCATCGCCTTTGGAATGCGCGCACCGGAACCTTCAACACGATGGGCATAGAGTTTGACGAACTGATGGATATCGATATCCGCGCCAAACTGCTTGACGTAGCGCTGAAACGATTCTTCAACCTGGGCCGAGTAGCACATTGAATTCTCCTGCCGCGCCGGTTAAAAGCGGGTCTTGTTATCCACTGCGGAAGGCAAACCCGCAAAGCCCGGCGAGCGACGAGCATCGCGTCGCTTGCGAATGCCTGTTTCGCCAGCCGCACCGGCTTGCGCATGATTCTTCGATCCGCTGAAACCGATCCTGCCTGAAAACGATACGGCGGCTAAACGTGATCTGCCGCCGTGTTGAACTCGCTGCCTTGTGCATTGCACAAAGTGCGCACTACGCGACACGAGTGCCGTTTTCAGGCCGCAGCCTCAACGCACTCCGAGCCGTCCGCCAACAAATCCACACCGCCGAGAATAGCAATGCCGACCAAGGAACAGAACGTACTGGTTCTCCAGGGCGGTGGAGCATTGGGCGCGTATCAGGCCGGCGCATTCCAGAAATTGGCTGAATACAAATTTGCTGTCGATTGGGTTGCCGGCATCTCCATTGGTGCCATCAATGCCGCGATTATCTGCGGAAACCCGCCTGATCGCCGGGTTGAGAAGCTCAGGGCATTCTGGGATGGCGCGAGTTCCGAACTCGCCTTTGCCGCCTGGATGCTCGGGCCGATGTCCCGCCAGAGTTTTACCGAACTCGCTGCAGCCGAAGTGATGATTGGCGGTGTGCCGGGCTTTTTCAGACCACGCATGCCGACCGCGTTCGGACCTTTTGCTGGCGCCAAGACGCTGAGCATCTACGACACCTCGCCGCTTGAGCAGACTCTGAACGAACTGGTGGATTTTGATTATCTGAACCAGTCCGGCCCACGCTTGTGTATCGGTGCGGTCAATATCGAAACCGGCAACTTCGTCTATTTCGACAGTCGCAAACGTCGCATCGATGCCCGTCACATCATGGCCAGCGGGGCGCTTCCACCCGGTTTTCCATCGGTCGAAATCGACGGCCATTTTTACTGGGACGGCGGTCTCGTTTCGAATACGCCTCTGCAGTACGTGATGGAAAATGCGGAGAGCGAGCCACTCTGCATCTTTCAGGTCGATCTGTTCAATACCCGCGGCGACATGCCGGAAAACATGGCCGATGTGCAACAGCGGGAAAAAGATATCCGCTATTCCAGCCGCACTCGACTGACCACCGATCGATACCGGCAACTTCATGCCATCCGCGCCGCCGCCGAAAGACTGACGGCGAAACTTCCAAAAGCTCTGCAATCGGATCCTGATCTGGCTCTGCTGCGCAACTCGGGGCCGGGCTGCCCGGTCACGCTGGCTCACCTTATCCATCGCAAGCAGGGTTTCGAGAGCAACTCGAAAGACTATGAGTTCTCGCGTCTGTCGATGACCGAGCACTGGTCGGCAGGCATGGCGGATGTAGCCAAAACGCTTTCCCACACATCATGGAAATCGCGACAGATTGGCCGGGACGGATTGCAGGTTTTCGATCTTGGCTCGGATATTTCATAGCAGGAGCAATAGTCAAATGAAAAATATACACAAGCAAGCGTTCGCAATGCCGTTGACCAACCCTTCGTATCCTAAAGGACCGTACCGGTTTATCGACCGTGAGTTCCTGACGATCACCTATCGCACCGATATGGACGCATTGCGACGAGTTGTTCCGGAACCGCTGGAAATCCCCGAAGCCATCGTCAAATACGAATTCATCCGCATGCCCGACTCCACCGGTTTCGGCGACTACACCGAGAGCGGCCAGGTGATTCCGGTCACGTTTAATGGTGTCGCTGGCGGCTATGTCCACTCGATGTATCTCAACGACGAAGCACCGATCGCCGGCGGCCGCGAGATCTGGGGTTTTCCAAAGAAGCTTGCCGACCCGGCGCTGCGCGTTGAAAAGGACACCCTGATTGGCACCCTGAACATCGGTTCGGTTCGCGTGGCGACAGGAACCATGGGCTACAAGCACCGCACGCTTGACCCGGACAAGATCCTGAAATCGCTTCAGGCACCGAGCTATCTGCTCAAGATCATCCCGCATGTCGATTGCAGCCCGCGAATCTGCGAGCTGGTGCGTTATTACATGACTGACATCACCGTCAAAGGCGCCTGGGAAGGCCCGGCCGGACTGGAACTGCATTCGCACGCGCTCGCCCCGGTCGCCGAACTGCCGGTCGTGGAGGTGCTGTCCGCCTTCCATATTCTGACCGACCTCACCCTGGGCCTCGGCGACGTTGTGCACGACTACCTCGATCGGGCCAGCTAGCCTGCCGAACTTCGTCGGTCAACCGGCGAAGTTGCCGCCCAAATGGTGCCCGGAGCGGGAATCGAACCCGCATGGCCTTGCGGCCGAGGGATTTTAAGTCCCTTGCGTATACCAGTTTCGCCATCCGGGCCAGCGCGCAGAATGCCCGATGACGCCGGTGACGACCAGCGTTTCGAGTATTGCGTGCGGGATGGAGGCCTGGGTCGGAATCGAACCGGCGTACGCGGCTTTGCAGGCCGCTGCATGACCACTCTGCCACCAGGCCGGTGGGATGGCGAGCCTGAAGCGTCGTCATCAAAAAACAAAACCTCGGGGTTGCCGAGGTTTTCGGACCCACTGATGCAAGCCTTGCATCGTTTGGATCTTTCACAACGACGCTGCTGCAAGCCGAATCGTCGTGCAAAAACTGGAGCGGGAAACGAGGCTCGAACTCGCGACCTCAACCTTGGCAAGGTTGCGCTCTACCAACTGAGCTATTCCCGCGTGGGAGGCGCATATTACGGAATGCACCGAAAGAGTCAACCTGTTTTACCTGATTTGTTTGTTGGATGCTGATTTTTGCTGGTGATTTCTGGCGGATAGCAGTACGTGTGACCCATCGGAAACGTCTCATTCACCTCAGCTGTTCGCGCTGAGCCGGCCGAAGTGCGAAGGAAAGCGGAGCGAGAAGCTCGGGACAGGTTCGGTTGCACAGTCGGGGACTGCGTGCCTCAACCGCAAAGGCGCTGGACCCCTGCCTGCGCAGGGGCGACGGCAGTGTGGGGTGTGAGGGCCGCTGGTGCTGGTGCTGGTTACGGCGTTCGATGTGCGCTTCAACGCTCTGAAAACCATCGAGAATCTTGAACTGCACGCTCTCCAGAACCGGCAATAACGCTCTCGTCGCCCTTGCGCAGGCAGGGGTCCAGTGACTTTTGCTTTGCGGCCGAACGGCGCCTGAGGATCAGAGCATTGAGGCGTGGAACCCCTGACTGACCAACCATTCGGCTGTTGAAATCCGCAGGGGCGACAGCGGTGTGGCGCGTGAGGTCCGCTAAATCTTGCCGCTATCGGCATCGCGCATGATTGGCCAGGCCGCGCGCACGTAGATGAAGGCCGACCAGATGGTCAGTACGGCGGCGATGATGAGCAGGGTTTCGCCGATCCTGTACAGGCGCAGTTCGGGGAAATCGCGCTGGTGCAGACAGACCACGATGGCAACGATCTGCATCAGGGTTTTGAGCTTGCCCAACCAGGCCACGCTGACCGCGGCGCGCTGGCCGAGCTCGGCCATCCACTCGCGCAGGGCCGAAATGCTGATTTCGCGACCGACAATGACGGCACTGGCCACGGCCATCATCATGCTCGGGTTCTGCTGCACGATCAGAAACAGCGCCACGGCGACCATGAGCTTGTCGGCAACCGGGTCGAGAAACGCGCCGAATGCCGAGCTCATGTTGTAACGACGTGCGATCCAGCCATCGAGCCAGTCGGTGATTGCGGCGGCGATGAAGATTCCGGCGGCGGCCAGGTTCGACCAGCTGCGCGTGGTCGGGAAGAACTCCGGCAGATAGAAAACCACAACGATCACCGGCAGCAAACCGATGCGAAACAGGGTGAGGATGGTCGGCAAGGTCAGGCGCATGAGTCAGAGTTTACCCGTGCAGAGCGGCGTAGATACGTTCGGCAAGCTCACGACTGATTCCGTTCACCTGCATGAGTTCCTCGATTCCGGCACGGGTGACGCCAGCGAGACCACCAAACTGGCGCAACAGAGCCGATCTGCGCTTGGCGCCGACGCCTGGAACTTCCTCCAGGCTCGATGCTTCACGCGCCGTTTCCCGTCGACCGCGATGGCCCGTGATGGCAAACCGATGTGCTTCATCGCGTACCGACTGGATCAGATGCGAGGCCGGTGAACCCGGCCCTGGCCACAAGGTGCGGCCGGTATCGCCAAGGATCAAGCTTTCATGTCCGGCCTTGCGTGCCTCACCTTTGGCAACGCCGACGATCTGGACACCTTCGATTCCCAGGGTGGCAAGGACATCGAGCGCCTGACGCACCTGGCCGAGGCCGCCGTCGATGAGCAGGATATCCGGCAAGCGGCCTTCGCCGGCCTGGATGCGCTTGTAGCGGCGCTCCAGGGCCTGATGCATGGCTGCGTAGTCGTCACCTCCGGTGATGCCGGCGATATTGAAGCGCCGGTACTGTGATTTTTCCGCGCCTTCCGGGCCGAACACCACGCACGAGGCGACGGTCGCCTCGCCCATCGTGTGGCTGATATCGAAGCATTCGATGCGCTGTGGCAATTCATCGAGACCGAGCAGATCGCGCAAGGCCTCGAAGCGGGTCAGCAGGGTCTGGCGACTGGCCAGACGTGCCGCGAGTGCCGCGGCCGAGTTGGTCACGGCCATGTCGAGGAAGCGTGCGCGATCGGAACGTACCGAAGTTTTCAGCTCGACCTTGTGGCCGGCATGCGCGTTGAGCGCTTCGCTGAGTACTTCAATGTCATCGGGAACATGGCTGAGGATCAGTTCGGCAGGCAGCGGACGCTCCAGGTAATACTGGGTCAGGAACGAGCCGATCACATCGGATTCGCTCGCATCGAGGCCGAGGCGCGGGAAGAAATCGCGCGAGCCAAGGCTGATGCCGTCGCGGAAGAACATCACGCTGACGCAGGCAATGCCGTTGGCGATGCTGCAGGCGAGGATATCCATGTCCTGCCCCGCCCCATGCACGTAGTTGCGCGCCTGGATTTTCTTAACTGCGGCAATGCGATCGCGAATCAGCGCCGCACGTTCGAAATCAAGGTTCGCGCTGGCCTGTTCCATGCCGCCAATGAGTTCATCGAGCAAGGCATTGCTCTTGCCTTCGAGGAACATCACCGCATGGCGCACGCTGGCCTGATATTCCGCCGCCGAGATGAAATCCACGCAAGGCGCGCTGCAGCGGCCAATCTGATACTGCAGACAAGGCCGCGAACGGTTCTTGAAATAGCTGTCTTCGCAATTGCGGATGCGAAAGAGCTTCTGCAGCAGGCTCAGGGTTTCGCGCACCGAGATCGCACTCGGATATGGGCCGAAATAGCGCCCGCCACCCGTGCGTGCGCCGCGATGGAAGGCGAGGCGCGGATAGTCGCCCGGAGTCAGATGGATGTAGGGGTAGCTTTTGTCATCACGCAGCAGAATGTTGTAACGCGGACGCAGACTCTTGATCAGTTGCGCTTCGAGCAGAAGCGCCTCGGCCTCGGTGCGGGTCAGCGTGATCTCGATGCGGGTGATCTGGGCAACCATCGCGGCGATCCGCGGTTGCATGCTCGGCTTGAGAAAATAGCTGCCGACCCGCTTCTTGAGGTTGCCGGCCTTGCCGACATACAGCAGCTCATCCGCGACACCAAGCATCCGGTAGACACCGGGCGCGCTGCTCAGGTTGGCGACAAAGGCCTTGCCGTCAAATGGAGTTTCATCCTGCATGGAAGGGATTGTCGCGTGGAACGACTGAATCGGGAAACGAGGGAAGGAAAATTCAAGGTTTTTGTACAAGCGCCCTCAGGCGCCATGCTTTTTGCTTCCGCGTTTGCGAATCCCCAGCCCTCAATCCCGATTCCCCGGCCTACTCGCCGATTGGCACGCGTGTGCCAAGGCCGCTGGACAGATCGATGCGCACGACCTCGTGGGCATTGGTGTTGGCGATCCACAAGGCACCGGCAGCGATCGACAGGCCGCCGGGCTCCAGCAACTCGTGGTTGACGTTGAGCGCGCGTACGGCGCCGCTCTTGAGGCTCAGGGCCTTGATCTTGCCGTTGTAGCTATCGGCGATGAAGGCGATTCCGCGTGGATCCATGGCCACATCCAGCGGATTCTGCAAGCGCGCGGTGTCGCGCGTTCCCGGCACGTCGCCGTGTTCGTAAAGGCCGCTGCCGACCAGGGTCGATACGCGACCATCGATCAGACGCACCAGTCGGATCGACGAGGAGGCCGCATCGGCGATCAGCAATTGCAAACCGCTGGTGGTGATGCCGCTGGGCTGGGCGAAACTGGAATCCAGTGACAGGCCATCCTGCAAGGCAAGCTTGCCGTTGCCGGCAAAAACATCAACCGTATCCCTGGCCAGATCCAGTTCCCAGATCTGGTTCTGGCTGCTGGAAACGACATAGATCTTGTCGGCGACGATGGCGAGATCCGACGGACTTCCGATTGGTGTCGATACGGCTTCGGCATTGTGCGGACGTACCCGGCCCTGCTCGCCATTGCCGAGCACGGTTTCCATCTCGCCGCTTTCCAGGCGCACGCGACGCACGGCATGGTTGCCGCGATCGGCGATGTAGAGGAATTCGTCGCGAATGGCCAGGCCTTGAGGATCGGCAAGCCCGCATTCCTCGTTGCGTCCGTCCCAGTAGCCGCGATCGCCGGAGCCGAACTGGCGCATGATGCGACCATCATGATTGCATTCGAGGACGCGATGATGGCCGCTGTCGGAAACATAGAGACGCGAGTCGGTCGCCAGCAGCTTCCCCGGAAAACGCAACGGCATGGCTGGTTCTGGCCGGGACGCCACGCTCGCCGCTTCGTATTCGCGAAGATCGCGTTCGGCTGCTTCATCAAGCAACTGACTGATCTTCTCGTCGAGATCCTGTCGACGTCCTTCGCCGGGAATCACGGCCGCAACCAGACCTTCGGCATCGATCAGGACCGCGCTTGGCCAGGCATCCACATCGTATTGCTGCCAGAGGTCGAGATTGGCATCGCTGGCAACCGGATGGCGGATGCCGAGCCGATTGACTGCCTTGAGCACTTTTTCCGAATCGCGCTGATGCGGATACTTCGGGCAATGGATGCCGAAAATGGTCAAGCCGTCGTTGAAGCGACTCTCCAGCCAGGCCAGATCCGGCAACAGATTCCAGCAATGGACGTTGTCATAGCTCCAGAACCAAAGCAGCACGACACGGCCGCGCAAGTCCGCCAGCGTCGGCGCCTCAGGCACATTGACCCAGTCCAGTATCGCCGGAAAGTCCGGTGCGGGTGATCGCGATTCCATCCTTCTCCCCCTTTTTTTTCGCAATTCTCAACGGTCAGTTCGAGGATGACCCTGTGCGCCGATTCGGCCAACCAGGGCCATGATGCCATCGCGGGCAAGGTCCAGTGCATGTTGAAAGTCGCCTGCGCTGCCGTAATACGGGTCGGGCAGTTCGACAGGCTCGGAAATTCCGACGAACGGCAGAAACAAAGCGACGCGATCCCGTGCGCTTTCGGGCGTCTTGGCCAGCACGGCGCGAAGGTTGGTGTTGTCCATCACCAGCAACTGGTCGAATCGCGAAAAATCATCGCTGCAGACCTGGCGTGCACGATGCGCGCTCATCGGATAGCCGTTGGCCTCGGCCAGTGCGATCGCCCGCGGATCGGCTTGACGGCCGATGTGGTAGTTCTCGGTACCGGCCGAATCGACCTCGATATCGAGCCCGGCGCGGGCAAACTCGACCCGCGCCACCGCCTCGACGGTTGGCGAGCGGCAGATATTGCCCATGCACACAAACAGGATCTTCATGCCGGAACTCCTCGACTCAGAATGCGTTCGACGCGGGCCAGATCCTCGGCGGTATCAACGCCAGCCGGAAAAGGCTCTGGTGCAATCGCGACAACGATCGAGTGGCCGTGCTCCAGCGCGCGCAGTTGTTCCAGCGATTCGACGATTTCCAGCGGCGTACGCGGCAGATCGGCCAGTGTGCCAAGAAACCCGGCGCGATAGGCATAGATGCCGATGTGACGAAGAAACGGAATTCCGACCGGCAGTGATTCGCGATTGCCGGCAAATGCATCGCGCGGCCACGGAATCGGTGCGCGGCTGAAATAGAGCGCACGATTGCTCGCATCGCGGACAAGCTTTACGCAGTTCGGATCAAACAACTCTTCGCTTGTCTGCAGCGGTGTTGCAAGCGTCGCCATCGGACTGGTGCTGGCGGCCAGGGCCATGGCCACCGCGCGAATTCCGCTGGCCGGGGCAAGCGGTTCGTCACCCTGCAGATTGACCACGATGGTCGCCGCATCCCAGCCTCGCAAACGCCCCAATTCGGCAAGACGGTCGGTCCCCGAAGCATGATCGGCACGGGTCAGCGTGACTTCGACGCCACTACCCTCCAGAGCATCGACTATGCGCCGGTCATCGGTGGCGACGACCACTTCACGGGCACCGGCCTGCAAGGCGCGCCGGGCGACGTGCACGATCATCGGCTCACCGGCGATTGGCAGCAGCGGTTTCCCCGGCAGGCGATGCGAACCGAAGCGGGACGGGATGGCGACAACAAAATCGGGATTGGAGGTCATTTCCCGATTCTGGCTGAACATGGGCCATCCGGCCAGTCATGCGCCGCCAGTAGACATGCGCAGCGGATGTACAATGCGCGCCTTCTTCGCCGTGGCCTATTCCTGACGTGAACGCTCCCATCAGCGTGCCGATCGCGCTTCCTCCGCGCGCCGCCCTGCTGATGTTGGCCAGTGCCACTCTGTTCGGGGTGATGGCAATCTCGATTCGCTATGCCTCGGTGCAACTGCATCCGTTCGAGATTGCCTTCTTCCGCTGTCTTTTCGGCGCATTGTTTGCCCTGCCCCTGCTGCGCGTTCATGGCCTCGAAATCCTGCGCACCCGTCATCTCGGTTTCTATCTGGTGCGCTGTGGCATCGGCACGATATCGATGATGTGCGCGTTCTGGGCTCTCGTGCATCTGCCGCTGGCGCAAGCCGTGGCACTTTCCTATTCGACGCCGCTGTTTGTCACCATCGGTGCCGTGGTCGCACTCGGCGAAGTGGTGCGCATGCGGCGCTGGAGTGCCGTCGTCATCGGCTTCATCGGCGTCATCATCATTGTTCGGCCGACCGCAACGGATTTCAGTGGCGCAGCCCTGGTTGCCCTGTTCGCCGCATTTCTCAGCGGCATGGTCACGATCAGCATCAAGTATCTTTCACGCATTGATCCGCCCGACCGCATTGTTCTGCTGACCACCCTGCTCTGGGTACCACTGAGCCTGCCCGCCGCGCTGACGGTATGGGAGTGGCCGGACGCGAATATCTGGCCGTGGCTGGTGCTGTGCGGCGCGCTCGGCACCGGAGGTCACTACTGCTGGACGCGGGCGTTGAAGATGGCCGAAGCCTCGGCGCTGGCTCCCTTGAGCTATCTGCAACTGCTGGTTGTCGGTTTTCTGGCCTGGGCCCTGTTCGGCGAAACCGTCGACAACTACACGGTGATTGGTGCTGCGGTGGTGATTTCGGCCAGTTTGTATATCGCCCGGCGTGAGGCGCGGGTGGCCAAGCAAGCAGTTATCGGAAAATCCAAACCGCAAATCTGACTGGTTGCAGAGTCGCAATGCAGGCAGACTTCCAAGTCCGTCGACAAAATCCGGCGTGATGTCGACACGCGCCCATAGCCAGCCAGACCCACCCGTGAAGCAAGAATCCGACGACGACAACTCCCGCGAACGCAGGATCCTGACCCCTTCGGCACTCAATCGCCTGGTTCACGATCTGCTCGAAGATGCCCTGCCGCTGATCTGGATTGAGGGCGAGTTGTCGAATGTCGCCCGGCCGGGCTCTGGGCATCTCTATTTCACGCTCAAGGATTCCAGCGCCCAGATTCGCTGCGCCATGTTCAAGCCGCGCAGCACGTGGCTGCCGTTCAAACCGGCCGACGGCATGCAGGTGCTGACCCGGGCCCGGGTCAGCCTGTACGAGGCGCGCGGCGAGTTCCAGTTGATCGTCGAACACATGGAACAGGCCGGCGAAGGCGCGCTGCGCCGCGAATTCGAACGGCTCAAACAGAAGCTTCTCGCCGAAGGCCTGTTCGAGGATTCGCGCAAACGCGAAATTCCAGCGTTGCCTCGGCGCATCGGCATCATCACCTCGCCGACCGGTGCTGCGATTCGTGATGTCCTGCATGTGCTGGCACGGCGCTTTCCGTTGACCGAAGTCGAGATCCTGCCGGTACCGGTACAAGGCCGCGAAGCCCCCGCAGCGATCGTGGCCATGCTCGATGCCGCCGCCCGGCTCGCGCGTCATGATGTGCTATTGCTGACTCGTGGCGGCGGCTCGCTGGAAGATCTCTGGGCCTTCAACGATGAGACCCTGGCCCGGGCCATCGTGCGCAGTCCGATCCCGGTCGTTTCGGCGATTGGCCATGAAGTCGATTTTTCGATCAGTGATCTGGTCGCTGACCTGCGCGCGCCGACACCGTCGGCCGCCGCCGAGATGCTGGTTCCGGATGCCAATGATCTCAAGCGTCGCCTTGAGCAGCTCGGCAACCGATTGCAGTTGCGCGTTCGACGCCGACTCGAAGCATCCAGCCAACGCGCCGATCACCTGCTTTCGCGATTGAACCTGCAACGACCGATCCTGCGTCTGCAGCGTGGGCGCGAACGACTGGATCGACTTC
>NZ_DASSYD010000101.1:0-7786 GCF_035703485.1 Dokdonella sp.
AACAGGTCGAAACCTTGAAGCCGGGCATGAGCAAACGTCAGGTTCTGGTGGTCATGGGTTCGCCCTCGATCATCAGCCCGTTCGATCAGCAGCGCTGGGACTATGTCTCCACGATCAAGCGCGGTCGCGGCAAGATGGATCGCAAGGATCTGGTGCTCTTTTTCGAGAACGATTCACTGGCGCGGATCGAAGGCGACTACTTTCCTGAAGATCCCGAAATGCTGATCAAGGATGCGCGCAAGTACAAGCGCCAGTATCCGGATGAAAAGCGTGAAGAGGACAACAAGAAGAAGCGCCGCGGCCAGGGCTGATCCAGCAGCCGGTTCATGAACCCGGTCGTTTTTGCTTCGCTCGCTTCCTGCGCGCTTCCATCGGATTGATCTTCAAGGGTCGATAAAGCTCGATTCGATCGCCATCACCCACGACACGGCTGCGATCAACCGGTTTCGACCAGATCCCGGTGCGCAACTCGTCAAGCTTGATGGCGCATTCGTGCTCAACGCCGGATGCAGTCAGTGCGTCGGCGACAGTCGCGCCGGCAGGCATTTCGAGCGCACGCAGGAATTGTCGCTGCAATTCGGCATAGGCGACTTCGACACGCACCCGCTCAGGCTTCGACACGACGCGCCTCGCTGCAAAAATCATCGACCATGCGGTCGGCCAGATTCTGGAAGCCGAGACGCAGCGCCGGTGCCGTGAAGCGACCCGAGTAATCGAAATCCAGCGCAAAGGCGATCTTGCAACCGGCATCACCAAGGGCCAGAAATGTCCATTCGCCCTCCAGCGTGCGGAATGGCCCGTCAACCAGATGCATGTGGATGCGACCCGGCCGATCGGCCGTATTGCGCGTGGTGAAGCTTTGCGTCATACCGGCCAGGCGCACATCCAGCCGCGCCACCAGACTCGCTTCATCGCGATCAAGCACCGCCGAACCGGCGCACCACGGAAACCGCCTCGGGTATGCTTCAACCTCGTTGACGAGATCAAACATCACTTCGGGGGTCTGGCGTACCAATGCGCTGCGACGGATCTGGATCAAGGCGGCACCTGCAAACGACAAGGACAGGACAGGCGCGCTTGAAACCACTCGCGAACCCCTCCATACAGCATAGCGGCGACAGCTTGGGTGCGCCGCCAAGGATCAACTTAAAACAGCATGACCAAACAGAACGCCAAGGACAAGAAGAGCGGCGGAACCATTGCGCTGAACAGACGCGCGCGCCACGAATATCACATCGACGAACGCTACGAGGCCGGCGTTTCCCTGCAAGGCTGGGAAGTCAAAAGCCTGCGCGCCGGCCGAATCAACCTGACTGACGCCTATGCGATCGTGCGCAATGGTGAAATCTTCCTGTTCGGCGCCTCGATCGTGCCGCTGATCTCGGCTTCCTCGCACGTCGTCGCCGACGACCGCCGCACACGCAAGCTGCTCCTGCATCGCCGCGAAATCGACAAGCTCGTCGGCGCGGTCGAACGCAAGGGCTACACGATCGTACCGCTGGCGATGTACTGGAAAGGCAACAAGGTCAAGATCGAGATCGGCCTCGCCCGCGGCAAGCAGGATCACGACAAGCGCAACACCCTCAAGGACAAGGATTGGCAGCGCGACAAGCAGCGCGCCATGCGTGCGCACAACAAGGGCGCTTGATCGGCAAGCCCGGCCTTCGAAGAGCGACCAGGTGGGTCTGCTAGTCAAAGCGGCGCGAGACGAGTGACAACCACTTTCCGCATCTCAATTGAGATACACTTGGCATGATCCACCTGGAGAGGCGAATATGGCTGCTCAAACTTCGATGTTGCATGTCCGTATTGATGATCAACTAAAAGCGGAAGCGACCGAAACGCTCGCCCGCGTCGGACTGACCGTTTCGGATGCCGTGCGTATCTTGCTGACTCGAGTCGCTGAGGAAGGAGGCTTGCCGGCAGGCCTCACTGCAGACCCGAAAGCGCACGACGCATGGTTTCGCGCCAAGGTGCAGGCGGCTATCGACGACCCGCGACCGAGCGTGGCGCATGATGAAGCGATGGCGCGAATCCGAACGACTATTCAAACTGCGAAGCGTAATCAAAAGACGGCGTAATGCTGCCTATCCGCTGGAACGCAAAAGCGCTGGATGAGCTGGATGCAATCGCTGGCTACATTGCCCAGTTCAACCCGATCGCCGCCGAAGATCTGATCGACCTTATTGAAGCATCAGTGCTTCCACTGTCCGAGCATCCTCGCATGTACCGAACTGGTCGGGTTCTCGGTACTCGCGAGGTGGTCGTGCATCCAAATTACATCGTGGTCTATCGCGTGCTGGGCGACCAGGTGGAAGTTGTCGGTGTACTGCATTCCGCCAAGCAATGGCCGCCCGCAGAAAGCGATTCCAGATAAAGATCGAAGAAGCAAGGCAAGATCCCACCAAGCGCGATCATTCGGCGGCAAACGTGCTGACGAAGCGCCGCGCATCAGCTAGCCTTGTGGATCGAACACAGGGGAACCTCCATGGCAGGGATCGACAAGGATGCGGCGGATGATTTCATCGCCAAGTGGCAGGGAATTACCGCCTCCGAGCTATCAACCTCGCAATCGTTCCTGATTGATCTGTGCGGCCTGCTCGGGGTCGAGTCGCCGCACCCGGACGCCGAGCAGGCCTACATGTTCGAGCGCCCGATCAGCTTCGTCCACGGCGATGGCAGCACCAGTCCCGGCCGCATCGATCTGTATCGCCGCAACTCCTTTGTCCTCGAATCGAAAAAGCTCAAGGCCGCGCCACAGAGCAAGGGTTTCGACGATGCGCTGCTGCGCGCACGCAGCCAGGCCGAGCAATACGCCCGCGCCCTGCCCGCTGGCGAAGGCCGGCCGCCGTTTCTGATCGTGGTCGATGTCGGCAACCGCATCGAGCTGTATTCGGAGTTTTCGCGCTCGGGCGCAACTTACACGCCGTTTCCGGACCCGCGCAGCCATCGCATTGCGCTGACCGATCTGCGCGACGAGAAACTGCGCGATCGCCTGCGCCGCATCTGGACCGATCCGCTCTCGCTCGATCCCTCGCGCGAATCCGCCCGCGTCACCCGCGAGATCGCCACGCGCCTCGCCGCCCTCGCGCGCAGCCTGGAGGCCGCCAGGCACAGTCCCGAGCTGGTCGCGCAATTCCTCATGCGCTGCCTGTTCACGATGTTCGCCGAGGATGTGAAGCTGCTGCCGGCGGAGAGCTTCCGCAATCTGCTGATCCAGCATGCCGGGGATCCGCCGACCGCCATGCGCATGCTCGCCATTCTCTGGCAGAACATGGATTCCGGCGGATTCTCGCCAGCCATCGCCCACGATGTGCTCCGGTTCAACGGCAAGCTGTTCAAGGATCCGCAAACCCTGCCGCTGGATCGCGAACAGATCGGCCTGCTCATCGAAGCGGCACGGGCCAAGTGGGAGCACGTCGAACCGGCCATCTTCGGCACCCTGCTCGAACGCGCGCTTGATCCGACCGAGCGGCACAAGCTCGGCGCGCACTACACGCCACGCGCCTATGTCGAACGCCTCGTCCTGCCGACCGTGATCGAACCGTTGCGCGCCGAATGGAGCGATGCCCAGGCCGCCGCGCTGACCCTGTCCGCCGAAGGCAAGGAGAAGGACGCGGTCAAGGTGCTGCGCGGCTTCCACCATCGTCTGTGCACGCTGCGTGTACTTGATCCGGCTTGCGGCTCGGGCAACTTCCTCTACGTCACCCTCGAACACCTGAAGCGCCTCGAAGGCGAAGTGCTCAACGCCCTCGATGAAATCGGCTTCCGCCAGACCGGCCTCGCCATCGATGGCGAACGCGCCGACTCGCAGGCCGGCGAAACCGTCGATCCACACCAGTTGCTCGGCATCGAACTGAATCCACGCGCCGCCGCCATCGCCGAAGTCGTGCTCTGGATCGGTTATCTGCAATGGCACTTCCGCACCCGCGGCGATGTGCAGCCACCGCAACCGGTGGTCCGCGATTTCAAGAACATCGAAAACCGCGATGCCGTGCTCGCCTACGACCACATGGAACACGTCAGCGATGAACACGGCGTGCCGGTCATGCACTGGGATGGCGTCACCACCAAAAAGTCACCGGTAACCGGCCTCGATATTCCCGATGACAGCGCCCGCGTACCGCTGGAGCGCTATGTGAATCCGCGCAAGGCGGCCTGGCCGGAGGCGGATTTTGTCGTCGGCAATCCGCCATTTATTGGCGCCAGCACGATGCGCTCCGCACTTGGTGATGGTTATACCGAAGCCCTGCGCGCGACCTGGCCGGAAGTCCCCGAGTCCGCCGATTTCGTCATGTACTGGTGGCATCACGCCGCCGTGCTCACCCAACACGGCGCGCTCGAACGCTTTGGATTTATCACCACCAATTCGATTCGGCAGACTTTCAATCGGCGCGTGATTGAGGCGGCGATGGGTAGCAGCAAGCAGCCGCTGTCGCTGGCCTTCGCAATTCCCGATCATCCCTGGGTTGATTCGGCGGATGGTGCCGCTGTGCGGATTGCGATGACGGTGGGAATGGTCGGCGATGCTGAAGGACAATTGCGGATTGTCGAAAGCGAAACGGACACGGAAAAGGACGAGGTCGCCATTACTTTGCGTCATCGCACTGGATTGATTCATGCCGATTTGCGTAGCGGAGCAGATGTCGGCTCTAGCCACACTTTGCGCGCCAATCTCAATATCAGCCATCGTGGATTACAGCTTATTGGCGCAGGCTTTATTGTTACTCCAGAACGTGCGGCGAGCCTTGGACTCGGAACCGTCGATGGCCTGAAATCGCTCATTCGGCCATACCGAAATGGTCGCGATCTAACCGATTCACCACGCGAAGTGATGGTAATAGATTTGTTCGGACTGGAAATAGATGATATCCGAAATCGATTCCCCGCTTTATTCCAACATATACTTGAGCATGTAAAGCCGGTACGGGACCAAAATTCTAGAAAATCATATCGCGATAGCTGGTGGATTCATGGTGAGCCTCGTCGTTCCCTTCGTCCGGCGCTTGAAGGGTTAACTTGCTATATCGCTACCGTCGAAACCGCAAAGTATCGAACGTTTCAGTTTCTTGATGTAAGTATCGCACCGGACAATAAATTGATCGCTATCGCTTTGGACGACCCAGCAATACTTGGCGTGCTATCTAGCGTCATACATAAATTTTGGGCGCTAGCGTCAGGAAGTACTCTGGAAGATCGACCTGTATACGTGAAGACGATCTGCTTTGAGAAATTCCCGTTCCCGATCCTCAACGACGTTCAATCGGAGCGCATCGGCAACCTCGCCGAACAACTCGACGCCCAGCGCAAACGCCAGCAAGCCGCGCACCCCGATCTGACCCTGACCGGCATGTACAACGTGCTCGAAAAACTGCGCAGCGGCGAAGTGCTGTCGGCCAGGGAGCGCGTCATCCACGAACACGGTCTGGTCTCGGTGCTGCGCCAGTTGCACGATGAAATCGACGCCGCCGTGCTCGATGCCTATGGCTGGTCCGACCTGCTGCCGTTGCTGCGGCTAGGGATGGGCAACGATCCCGCCAGCGAAGAAATGCCGCGCGACGATGCCAGGCGTGCCTTCGACGAGGCCATCCTCGAACGTCTGGTCGCGCTGAACGCCGAACGCGCCGCCGAGGAAGCACGCGGCCTGATCCGCTGGCTGCGCCCCGAATTCCAGAATCCCTCCGCGGCCACGGCACCCGATCAAGCCGAGATCGAAACCGACGAAGCCGAGGCAATCACCGCCCCACTCATCGGCAAACCCCTGCCCTGGCCCAAGGATGCAATCGATCAAGTCCGCGCGGTGGCTGATGTGCTCGCCGCCAGCCCACTCGCCCTCAGCGTCGACGACGTCGCCGCGCGTTTCAAATCCAGAGGCACATGGAAAAAACGCCTGCCGCAACTCCTCGAAATGCTGGTCACCCTCGGCCGCGCCCAGGAGAGCAACGGCCACTACACGGGAATCGGCAAGTAGGCGGCTACAAGGCTCTGCAGTCGACGCTTTGCTTGCGTGATCAATCCTGCGCGTTCGTGCTGCTTGCACCCACTCTGCGGAACTTGATTTCGCGGATCGCGCCGATCGGTCCATCGCAGTAGGAGGTACGACGCATGATCATCGGTGCGACGGGCTGCAGACGCTGCATGCGTGCGCAAATCTCCTCGGCGTTCGATGCGATCGCTTCTGGTTCAGGCGGCACCGGGTCGAAATCGCTGCGAAAAATGGGTAAGTCGTAATCCAGGCCAGAGCCCGTGGTGACTGTCCAACCCGACACCGGATTGTTGTTCTCATCGACCACCTCGATACGATCCAGAGTGACGGTCTCGCCGAAGTCAAACGAACCGGTGATGTTCGAGCCTTCCGGCACGCTTTGCGTGTCGGCCCCATACATGACCGTGAATGTGGATTTCTGCTCGTGGGTTACGCCGTTGCCGACGGGGTAACTGTGGGTAGCGTAGGTACCAACGATTTCTCCATTCGGAAGGTTGGGCTCGAAGGATGCGTATTCCGACGCATTGTTGCCCACCTGAAAAATGATGCCAGCGCCCCTGAATCCATCGCCCGAAACGTGACCATGAATGCGATAGACATAGCGCGCGTACAAATTGCCGGTGCCAAAACCACCGAACGAAAACAGCTCCACCTTGCGCACGTCGCCGCTGGCATCGAAGTTGTCCGGAACGCCGTCCGGATTGAACACGAACGGTTCCGACGTTGCGTCGAAATACGGGGGATTTTCTGAGTTGTAGAACGTGTTCAGCAGCGAGGCATTCACCGCAACATGGAGCCCAGGCCGCTGTCCGGGCGCGATGACGTATGCATGGACTCCACCGGAAAAGCTGAGAGTTTGGGAGGATCCCGAGTCATTGAGACCCGTGAACGGTGTTTCGGCGAGATTGGCTTCGGCGGGGCCGTTCGTGTTGTTCTGATATACAAGCCCTGCGACGTAGACGTAGCCGTTGTACTCGAGATTGCTTACACCGATGAACGCGTTCGTTTCGATTGATTGTGCGGAAACGCCGCCGCTGCTGGCAGCAAATACTGCCCCCATCAACAATGCACAAACAGATTGCTTGTTAATCTGATTCATCGCCCACTTCCTCTGCAGTTTTTCACGCTTGTGCGCGTGCCCTCCCTGTATGCGCGAAACAGTGCGCGACTGGCTCAACCGGCGTTGATCAGGCCCGCCCTGCGGGAGAAGGTGCCCGGAAGGCGGATGAGGGGCCTTGGTTTGTGGTTTGTGGTTTGTGGTTTGTGGTTTGTGGTTTGATCTTTGCTTTTCGCTTTGGCGCGCACGATGCGTGCTCAGCGGAGTCCCCTCGATCTGGACGGGATCGTCAGAAAGCCAAGCTAAAAGCGATGGGGCGCTGGGCCCCTGCCTGCGCAGGGGCGACGGTGGATTGGGGTGCGAGGGTTACTGGTGCTGGGTCGCTGCTTGTGGCGGCAAATCACCAGTTCCGCCTGAAGGTCGCAAGCTGGCCGAAGCCACTGACAACCGCTGGTCATCCCTGAAGCCGATAACTCTGGCAATCGTCAACCGACAGCTCGCCGCTCCTGAAGCCAGCAAACTTTGCAATCACCAACCCACTTCTCGTCGCCCCTGCGAAGGCACTGTCTCTTGATCACATCTTTGGCATCATTTCTTGGGCAAGGTGATAGCCCTCAATGCGTTGTTGTAGGCGCGCCCAACCCCGCCACAGGGCATCCCAACCCGGACGTCCTGTTCGCTTCGTGTCAGCAAACCCACCCAGTCTGGCCAGAGCCAAACAGGCCCATCGAAGTCCCGGCGGT
>NZ_DASSYD010000136.1:0-22761 GCF_035703485.1 Dokdonella sp.
CCCACTCCCCACTCCCCACTCCCCACTCCCCACTCCCCACTCCCCACTCCCGCTCTTCTAATCAACCAACAACTGCCGCAAAAACGGCACTGTAACTCTCCGTTGCGCGGCCAGGGCGGCCTTGTCTATCCGATCGAGCAGTGCAACAAGACTACCGAGATCACGTGCTTTTCGGGTGAAGAGCCAATCGAGTACGAGGTCATCCAGTTCCAGTCCGCGACGGGCGCCGAGTTCGCGGATGATGCTGCGCCTGGCCGGTTCATCGAGCGGTCGAAGTTGCCATTGGGTGCATGCCGAAAGCCGCGAAACCAGATCGGGCAGACCGAGTCCCAATGCGGTCGGCGGTTCGCTGGCGGCGAACAGCAGGGTCGCTCCTTCGGCACGGCAGCGATTGTAGAGATCGAACAAGGCATGCTCGGCTTCGTCGATGCCGACAAGTGCATCGAGATTGTCGATAGCCAGCAAATCACTGCCGCCAAGGCGACGAATCGTATCAGCGGCTTGTCCGCCGACACGCGCGAGATCGACATACTGCGCGGTGCGTTCGCTGGCCATGGCTTCGGCGCAGACTCCAATCAGCAGATGGGTCTTGCCGCTTCCCGCACTGCCGGCGAGGAAAACACGCTCGACATCATCACCGATGGCGGCGTGACGCAGGATATCCAGACCGGCTGAATTGTCTCCGACCACGAACGAATCAAGACGCTGGTGGGCAGGCCAGCGCAAGGCCAAAGGCAGTTGCTCACTCATGACGCGTCGGCAGCACCTGGCTTGTTTTCGGGAGCCGCGACAATGACCACATCATCACCCCCTGCAGGCGTGGCATCTTCGCCAGCGACCACTATCGCCGATTCGAGCTGCGCCTCCTGATACATCTCGCTCTGTGTGTATCGCTCATAGGCATAGCGCAGCAGCACCATCACCACTGCCGCCACCGGCAAGGCCAGCAGTACGCCGACAAAGCCGAACAGTTGGCCGCCAGCCAGAATCGCGAACATCACCGCAACCGGATGCAGCCCGATCTTGTCGCCGACCAGTTGCGGCACAAGCACGTAGCCCTCAAGCAATTGGCCGACGACAAAAACGCCGAGCACAAGAAACAGATGAAGGCTGTCCGGATGCTCGACGAGAACGGCGACCACGCCGATTCCGACGCCGACAATCGCGCCGAGGTAGGGCACGAAACTGATCAGGCCGGCGATCATGCCAATCAGTGGGCCAACACTGATTCCTACTGCCCACAAGCCGATGCCATAAAACGTGCCGAGGATGATCATCACGCTGAGTTGTCCACGCAGGAACCCGCCCAGGGTTTCATCCGATTCACGGGTCAGACGCGTCACCACCGGCTCGATCGAACGTGGCACCAATGCATGCACGCGCTCGACGACCACGTTCCAGTCACGCAAAAGATAGAACGCAGCGACCGGAATGATGACCAGATTGAGCAACCAGGCGACGATGGCGAAGCCGGATTTGGAAACCTTGGTCAGCACGGTTGTGGCAAACCCGCCGGCTTCCTTCCAGTGATCCCGCAGCACGGCGACAACTCCTTCACTGTCGAAGGCTTCGAGCTTGATGCTGAAAAGCTGCTCGACCCATGGTTTGGCAACTTCGTGCGCCCACGTGGTCCATTTCGGCAACTGTTCGATGAAATTCCTGACCTGGCCATTCATGAACGGAATTAGCACAAGCACGATTCCGACCAGCACCAGGGTCAGGATCAGGAACACGATGCTGACCCCGAAAGCGCGTCCGACCCCGTACTTTGCAAGTTTCTCAACGAGAGGATTGAACAGATAGGCAAACAGCCCGGCTACCACGAAAGGGGTCAGCGCCGGACCAATCAGATACAAGATCCAGCCCATGAAAGCGACAAGAATCACCCACTTGAGGCGAATATCGAGATTAGCTGCCATGTGTCGGTTCCTTCTGTGCCTTGCGTTCGACCAATTCCAGGCGCGCGCGCAGCGACCAGACCCATACATAGTGTAGACCGCTGACTGCGGTCAGTACCGCAGTCACGACAAGCAGCGCATCGCGACCGGGCAACTCGGGCACCCAGGCCAGGCGCAGCAGTTCGGCGAGCACGAAGAGTATCTGCACCAGGGTGGTCAGTTTGGACAATCGCGAAGGTTGCGCCTCGAAAGGCCCGATCAGATTGTGATATGCGACGGCGCCGCATACGATGACCAGATCGCGGCCGATGACCAGGATGAGCAGCCAGACCGGCACCTCGCCAATCGTTGTCAGCGCACCAAAGCACGCCAGCAACAGCAGTTTGTCGGCCAGCGGGTCCATCAGGCCGCCAAGTCTCGACTGCCAGCTGAAGTGCTTGGCCAGCCAGCCATCAAACGCATCACTGAAACCGGCTAACGCAGCCAGCAACAGGGCGGAGCGGAAGTCACCGTGTGTAACCAGCCAGAACACGGGCCAGACCAGAGCCATGCGCATCGCCGTGATCAGATTGGGCAGATGGCGCCACATGGGTCAACCTCAGGGGCTTAGTGCAAGCGTCGCATCAATGCCCTGCACGGGCGGACTGGCGCTGTTGACCTGCATGACGCCATCCTGATCGACGAGACCCAGCCAGCGATTGAAATCGCCGGCGATTTCGACCCGGATCAAAATGCCATCACCACGCGCTTCGATCGGCCAGGATTGGCGCACAAGCGGCTGTCGCGACAAATATCCGATGCCACGTGCGTAGTCGGCGGAGGAATGAATGCCGCTAAGCCAGATCCGCTTTTCAACCGGCGTTGCATCGATATTTGCCGCGTTGCCGATTTCGCCAATACCAAGCCCGCCGAGCATCCGGTCCACCGCGGCGCTGTCAAATTCAGCGACCAGAATCAGTTGCGGCTTTTCCGCACCGCTGAATGTGTCCATTGCGGTATCTCGACGGTAGCTGTACTGGAGGACGTATTTTTCGGCCTTTGCAACCGCCTCGGCGACGTTGTCGCGGGCGAGGATTCCAGGATCGCCGCTGAGCCGGATCACAACCTCGGCCAATGCGGTTTTCAGGGCATTGGCGCGAGCCACTTCGGATTGATTGGCGACCCTGGCTTCGCCGGAATAGGTAGCCGGTGCGGCCATGGCCGGAAGCATCATCAACAGGATTGCCAGCACGGTCACGATCCGCATCGCCAGAGCAAGCTGGCTGCCGCCCAGCGCTCGCCCAGGCGTGGCGACACCGATGAAACCAACCGCCGGACCGGTCGCATGGGGATTTCGCATTGCAATCCTTGAGTCACCGATGATCGAAGCACGCATGGCGGGAGTTCCTGACCCAACAATATTGACGGCAAGTCTGCACGAATGGTCGCTACCTCGTCCATCCAGACTGACTTTCAGACTGATATGATGCGCGGCCCCGCGTATCCGGCTGTATGCCCATGTCAAACCAGAACGAGGCCCTCACCTACCGTGCCGCTGGCGTCGATATCGATGCCGGCAATGCCGTTGTCGACCGAATCAAACCCCTGGTTGCGCGCACGTTCCGCAAGGAAGTGATGTCCGGACTGGGTGGTTTTGGTGGATTGTTTGAGCTCGGCGGCCGCTACAGAGACCCCGTGCTCGTATCGGGCACCGATGGCGTCGGCACCAAGCTGAAGCTTGCGCAGACCCTTGATCGTCACGACACCATCGGTATCGATCTGGTTGGCATGTGTGTCAATGATGTCCTCGTGCAAGGTGCCGAGCCATTGTTTTTCCTCGACTATTTCGCCACCGGCAAGCTCGATGTCGAAACGACGGTGTCCGTGATCGGCGGCATCGCCAAGGGTTGCGAGTTGGCGGGTTGCGCGTTGATCGGCGGCGAAACGGCGGAAATGCCGAACATGTATCCGCCCGGCGAATACGATCTGGCCGGATTCTGCGTCGGCGCCGTCGAGAAACTTGCCCTGATTGACGGCAGCCGCATCCAGGCTGGAGACGCGATCATCGGCATTGCGTCCTCGGGTGCGCACTCGAACGGCTACTCGCTGATTCGGCGCATCGTCGAACGCGCCGGAGACCCGTTCGATCTCGACCTCGACGGCACCAACTTGGCCGATGCACTGATGGCGCCCACCACGATTTACGTCAAGCCGATCCTGAAGTTGATGCAGCAACTGCCGATCAATGGCATGTCGCATATCACGGGCGGCGGACTGCGCGAAAATATCATCCGGGTGGTGCCGGAAAACCTGGCGATTGCGATCGACAGCAAGGCCTGGAAGACGCCGATTCTGTTCGATTGGCTGCAGCGCGAGGGGAATGTGGCCGACGATGAAATGTTGCGCACCTTCAACTGCGGAATCGGCTATTCATTGATTGTCGGACACGAACAAGCCGGAGCCACCCTCGACGCTCTGGAAACGCTGGGCCTGCAAGCCTGGACAATTGGTGAAGTTGTCAGCGCCAGCGGCGACGAACGCGTACATATCCGCTGATCAACGCATGTCCGGGGAACAGCCCATGCGCGTTGTTGTTCTTGCCTCCGGGCGCGGCAGCAATCTCGAAGCCCTGATCGAAGCGCAACGCTGCGGCGAATTGCCAATCCGCATCGTCGGCGTGCTCTCGGACAAGGCTACTGCGCGCGCGCTGGATCTGGCTCGGAATCATGACATCGCCGCCATCCACATCGATCCACGCACGTTTGCCGATCGCGCGGCGTTTGATGCCGCGCTGTTTTCGCGTATCACCGAACTTGAGCCTGAACTGATCGTTCTGGCCGGTTTCATGCGCATTCTCACGCCCCAGGCGATTCAGCCATGGCTTGGCCGCATCATCAATATCCATCCTTCGCTGCTGCCGCTGTACCCCGGCCTGCATACGCATCGGCGCGCGCTCGAAGCGGGCGATTCAAGACATGGGGCCAGCGTGCACTTCGTCACTGCCGAGCTCGATGGTGGGCCGGTCATCGCCCGCACGGTCATTGATGTGCTGGCCGATGACAGCGAGGAAAGCCTCGCCCTCCGATTGCTGGCGAAAGAACATCACCTGCTGTGCTCCTGCGTTGGCCTGATCGCGAGCGGCCAGATTGGCTGGTCTGACGGCGCCGCAACAAGCAACGACCCGGCACTGACGTTGCCTTTGCAGATCGACGACGAATTCTAGCCCGCTGAATGCAGGCTTCGACATCGGGCATTCATCATCGGCAAGCCAGAATCCATTGTTTTGCCGGAGCAAGTCACCTTGAATCGCATTGCCATCCTGTTGATCTGCGCGCTGGCGCCTGTCGGCCATGCTTTCGCCGAATCCCCCATCGCCCCGTTCAAGGCCGACTACGCGACTTTCCGCAACGGCAAGGAAATGGCCAGAACCACGATCCAGCTGAGCCGCAATGCTGATGCCACCTGGACCATGACCACAACTACCGAGGGCACTTCGGGACTGGCCAGGATGGCCGGCCTCGATGTCACCGAAGAGTCGGTTTTGCGCTGGGTGGATGGCCGACCGGAGACGCTTCGCTACGATTTTCGCCAGGAGGTCGCTTTCAAGAACAAGCACCGTCATGGCGAATTCGATCAGGCTGCCGGAGAAGTACATATGGTCGATGGCAAGAGCGATGCACGCTACGCGCTCGTCCCCTACACCGTTGATCGTCATGCACTGACCCTGGCCCTGGCCGCAGACCTGTCCCGACATGCAACAAGCTTCGACTACAAGGTGGCCGCCAGGGACAAGATCGAGAACGTTCGCTATACGCGCTGCGCCGATAGCCGCCTTAGTGTCCCGGCCGGCGAATTCGACACCCGCTGCCTCGAACGCGTGCGCAACAAGCGCACCGCAACCAGTTGGTTTGCCGAATCGAAAGGCTGGATTCCAGTCCAGATCGAACAAGTCGAAAGCAAGGGCGACACGGTGACCCTGCGGCTGGTGAAGCTTGAGCCGGTGAGCGGAGAGCGGTAAGCAGCTAGTGGGAACGGCAGTCCAGGCAAGTTTGCTTGAGTCGCGAAAATCGCTAACGGCCAACCGCCATCTGCAGAAGCCCGTTCACGGGCGAGGCTCCTTCTTGGCGTGGCGGCACATATCGCGCCTGAAGGCGCTCCTGGGATTCGCCGCGAATTGCGGCTTGCTGCGAATCAAGGGGCTGCGGCGAAGTGCATTCGCTCTTCCCACTCCCCACTCCCCACTCCCCACTCCCCACTCCCCACTCCCCACTCCCCACTCCCCACTCCCGACTCCCGACTCCCGGCTCTCAGGAAGGCAAGCGGCGAATACGGGCACCCAGCGATCCGAGCTTTTCCTCGATATTCTCGTAGCCACGGTCGATGTGGTAGATGCGATCGATGACCGTATCACCCTTGGCTACCAGGCCAGCCAGTACCAGTGATGCCGAGGCGCGCAGGTCGGTCGCCATCATTGGTGCGCCGGTCATCGACGGCACGCCCTTGATGATCGCGGTGTTGCTTTCGAGCTGGATATCGGCGCCAAGACGCTGAAGTTCGAGGGCGTGCATGAAGCGGTTTTCGAACACGGTTTCGGTGATCACGCCGACGCCATCGGCGACGCAATTGAGGGCCGTGAACTGTGCCTGCATGTCGGTCGGGAACGCCGGATACGGCGCCGTGGTGATATTGACCGCCTTGGGCCGCTTGCCGCGCATGTCGAGCTCGATCCAGTTGTCGCCGGTCGAGATATGTGCACCGGCGTCCTCAAGCTTGGACAGCACGGAATCGAGCGTCTTCGGCCTTGCGTTGCGGGCGCGGATCTTGCCACCGGTGATCGCCGCGGCAACCAGAAACGTTCCGGTTTCGATGCGATCAGGCAAGACTTCGTAGTCCGTTCCGCCAAGACGCTCGACACCATCGATGACAATCGTAGCGGTTCCGGCTCCACCAATCTTTGCACCCATGCTGATCAGGCAATTGGCCAGATCAACCACTTCGGGCTCCTGCGCGGCGTTCTCGATGACCGTTGTACCCTGGGCCAGCACGGCTGCCATCATCAGATTTTCGGTACCGGTCACGGTAACCAGATCGAGCACGATACGTGCGCCCTTCAGGCGTTTGGCCTTGGCCTTGATGTAGCCGTTTTCGACGCGTACATCGGCACCCAGCGCCTGCAAACCCTGGATATGCAGGTTGACCGGTCGTGAGCCGATTGCGCAGCCGCCCGGCAGGGAGACTTCGGCTTCGCCGTAGCGGGCCACCAGCGGACCGAGAACCAGGATCGATGCGCGCATCGTCTTAACCAGATCGTAAGGCGCGAAAAAGCGATCCGTCGTGCGCGGATCGACATGGATCTTCATGCGCTCGTCGACGACCAGCTGAACGCCCATCTGACCGAGCAGTTCCATGGTCGTGGTCACATCATGCAGATGCGGCACGTTGGCAATGCTGACGGGCTCGTCGGCCAGCAGGCAGGCAGCAAGAATCGGCAGCACCGCGTTCTTGGCGCCCGAGATCTGGACGTCACCCTGAAGCGGTTCACCGCCGTTGATTACGATTTTTGCCATTGCCAGCGAGTTTCCCGAGTCGTGTGAAGCAGAGGTCGTAACGATTTCGCCATGGCGAAGCCATCAATATGTGGTTAGCGCCGATGCCCGGCGCAGTGTCAAGCTCAGCTCTTGGCCGCCTCTTCAGGGGTCAAGGTTCGCAGGGAAAGCGCATGAATCGCATTTCCCATATGTTCACCCAGCGTCGCGTAAACCATGCGATGACGCGCCAACGGAAGCTTTCCGGCAAATGCCGCACTGACGACGCGCGCCTCGAAATGTACGCCATCCGGCCCGTCCACGCTGATGTCGGCATCAGGAAGACCTTGCTGGATGAGATCGTGAATGGTGGTTGTGTCCATGAAAAGGCAGATTCCTGTAGAAACAGCGACGAAGCAGCAATTCCGCGCGTACTGAGCGCGAAACCGGGGTTGTAGATACAATAGGGAGCACGAATGGTACTCAAATTCCTGCATCTCCGAAAACACGAGCTGGCGGCCCCGGCATCCTCGCTACTGAATCCCACCCAGATGAACGCTCAATTGACTCCTGCTGCAGAACCCCTGATCACTCCGTTTCTCGACGAATCGATGATTCGCAATAGTGCCATGACGGTCATCTTGACTGAGGCACGCGCCATCGAGGCTCTGCAGAAACGGGTCAATGGCAGCTTCCTGCATGCTTGCCAGCTGATGTTTCAGTGTCAGGGCCGTGTCGTCGTCATCGGCATCGGCAAGTCCGGACACATCGCACGCAAGATCGCTGCGACGCTGGCATCGACCGGTACACCGGCGTTTTTCGTGCATCCGGCTGAAGCCAGCCATGGCGACCTCGGCATGATCACCTCCAAGGATGTCGTGCTGAGCCTGAGCAATTCCGGCGAGACCGATGAACTGCTGACCATTCTACCGTTGATCAAGCGCCAGAACGTTCCGTTGATTGCGATGACCGGCAACGAGTTTTCATCCCTGGCCAAACTCGCCGACGTGCATCTGGATGTTTCGGTCTCCGAGGAGGCCTGCCCGCTGGGTCTGGCGCCGACAGCGAGCACCACGGCCGCCCTGGTCATGGGCGACGCGCTCGCCATTGCCCTGCTTGAAGCACGCGGGTTCACCTCCGAAGATTTTGCCCGCTCGCATCCGGCCGGAACCCTTGGTCGACGCCTGCTGGTCCGCATCAGCGACGTCATGCATTCCGGAAAACGCATACCGGTTGTCGATCAACATGCCCTGCTCACAACGGCTCTGGTTGAAATGACCCGTACTGGCCTCGGCATGACTGCGGTGATCGGCGACACCGGGGAATTGCTGGGTGTCTTCACCGATGGCGACTTGCGTCGTGCCGTCGACGATGACGGCATCGACCTTCGCGACACGCCAGTGGTCCGCCTGATGACCTCAAACCCGAAGACCATCAGCGCGGACAAGCTTGCCGTTGAAGCCGCCCAGGTCATGGAGGAATTCAAGATCCATGCCCTGCTCGTCGTCGACGAAGACAACCGTCTTGTCGGTGCGCTGAATATTCATGACCTGCTGCGCGCAAGAGTGGTTTGAGTCCAGAGACTCGGAATTCGGGATTGGGGATTCGGGATCCGCGCCGAAACTCCCCGCCTTTTTCCGAATCCCAAATCCCTAATATCGAATCCCGCTCATGAACATGCAATCCAGCGCGATCCCCACCGACATCCTCGAACGCGCCGCACGCATCAAACTCGCGATATTCGATGTCGATGGCGTGCTGACCAATGGCCAGCTGGTCTACTCGGAAGATGGTCACGAACTGAAATCCTTTCATGTTCATGATGGGCTCGGCCTCAAGCGCCTGCGTGCCAATGGCATCGAAGTCGCCATCATTACCGCACGCATCAGCCATCTGGTCTCCCGCCGCATGGCTGATCTTGGCGTCATCCATGTCTACCAGGGTCAGGAAGACAAGCGCGCCTGCTTCGATGAATTGCTGCATGCCCTCAAGCTTGGTTCCGAGGCGTGCTCCTACACCGGTGATGATCTGCCGGACCTCGGCGTAATGGCGCAGGTCGGCCTGGCCGTTGCTGTCGCCAATGCGCATCCGTCACTGCTCACCTGTTCGCACTGGCAGACGCAGCGTGAAGGGGGTGCTGGAGCGGTTCGCGAAGTCTGTGACTTGTTGCTGCAGGCACAGGGCAAGACAGATGCTGAAATCGCCCTCCATCTTGGCAAACGCTGAGTACGCCGACCGATGATGACCCGGTGCAAATCGAAATTCACGTGTGCTGATCAATGCTGATCAATCGACGCTTCATCATGATCGCCTCGATCCTGGCCGTGATTGCCGCGCTGAGCCAGATAGTGCTCTGGCTGACCCGGCCACCGCCGCTCGAGCCGACCTTCAGCGGACCGCCACGTTCAGGCTACACGCTCGACAATTTCTCGATGAATGCACTCGATGAAAGTGGCAAGCTCAGCTTCACGATCAGCGGCCCGCGTCTGACCCGTGGTGGAGCGGATGGTTCGATCTTCGTCTCCACACCGGATTACGTGATTGTCGACAAGGAAGGGAACCCGTGGATCGGCGAATCGGATTCAGCCTGGGTCAACAAGGAGGGTTCGACGATGAAGCTTGAGGGTCACGTGGTCATGCGACGCACCCCGGATGCGACCACCCAACCCGCCACCATCACCACCTCCGATCTGACTGCGCACCTGCGCGACAAGACGATCGAAACGGCAGCGGCGGCGCACATCACGCAACCGGGCTCTATACTGCGGGGCACTGGCCTGCGTGGCGATCTCAACAGCAAAGTCCTGGAGCTGCTTTCCGATGTGCACAACACTTTTGAACCGACCCGGCGCAAACCTTAACCGGAAAGTCGGCGCGCGCGCGCTGATTGTCTTTGCCGGCATCCTCGCATTCGGTGCCGCCCACGCCTTGAGCAGTGACCGCGACAAGGATCTTGAGGTCCGCGCCAGCTACAACAAGATGGTCACGACCAAGCCATCGTTCGCACTGTTCAAGGACAACGTCCGTCTTGAACAAGGGTCACTGAAAGCCAGCGGCGACGAAGCCAGAGTTTATGAAGGTGACCCCAGCGACGAATCTGGCCGGCGCATCGTGCTGACCGGCTCACCGGCCCGTCTGGAGCAGTTGCAGGACAACAACGGCGGCTTGATGACGGCACGCGCCGCACAGATCGACTACAACGACGGTACCCATATCGCCATCCTCACCGGCGATGTCGTCGTCGTGCAGGCGGGCAAATCGGAGTTTCGCGGTCAGCGCATGACTTACAACACCGAAACCGGCGCGATGGAGGGCGGTAGTCAGGCGCCAGGCAGCGAAGTCCACATGACATTCAAGCCCAAACCCCGCAAACCAGCCACGGACGCCAATCCCTGATGTTGCACGCGGCAAACCTGCGCAAGGCCTATTCGGGCCGCAGCGTCGTGCGCGACTTTGGATTCTCGCTGCGCCAGGGCGAGATCGTTGGCTTGCTCGGCCCCAATGGTGCCGGCAAGACCACGTGTTTCTACATGGTGGTCGGCCTGATTGCCGCAGATTCGGGCAGCATCCGCCTCGATGACCGCACCATCACGACCATGCCGATGCACCAACGCGCCAGGCTCGGCGTTGGCTACCTTCCCCAGGAACCATCGATCTTTCGGCGTCTCAGCGTGGCCGACAACATCATGGCCATTCTTGAACTGCGCGAGGATCTCGATGCCAAGGGCCGCGCGAGCGAGCTCGACCATCTGCTCGATGACCTGCAGATCAGCCATATTGCGGCAAGCAAGGGCGTCAGTCTCTCCGGAGGCGAACGCCGGCGCGTCGAAATCACCCGCGCCCTTGCCGCAAAGCCTCGCTTCCTTCTGCTCGACGAGCCGTTTGCCGGTATCGATCCGATCTCGGTTGTCGACATCCAGCGCATCGTGCGGCATCTGAAGGCCCGCGATATCGGCATCCTCATCACCGATCACAACGTGCGCGAAACGCTGGGCATCTGCGATCGCGCCTACATCATGAACGAAGGCACGGTGCTGACCCAGGGATCACCTGCGGAAGTGCTGGCCAATGAGAAGGTGCGCGAGGTTTATCTTGGAAGTGAATTCCGCATGTAGATTGCAGTGGCGGGCGCGTTCGCGAGGAAGCGCGATGACAGTTCCTCGCTATCCGTTGGATTTTTTACGCCGCTAAGTGGCGTAACAATCACGAGCTGGGGCGACGAGCGCAAGCTGCGATCGTATGTCGCTGACGTTTCACACCGCAGGGGAAATGGGATCAAAAGACTTGCGCCCTGAAGGGCCTGCAGACGACGAATAGCGGCTTGGATCTGACAACCATCCGAGAGTGGACTGCAATCATGCAAGCGTCAAGATCTGCCGTTTCTGTGGATTTGGCGCTAAGATTGCATAAGACCGAACGGATACCTCGCAACGGGCATGAAACCCGCTCTCCAACTTCGTGTTCAGGCGCAACTCGCGCTTACTCCGCAGCTTCAGCAAGCGATCAAGCTGCTGCAATTGTCGAGTATCGAGCTCGAAACCGAACTCAACCTTGCCCTCGAATCGAATCCGCTTCTGGATATCGACGAAAGTGAGCCGGAGGAGGAGGAAGTTGAAGACTTCGTCCCCCCAGAGCACACGCTGAGCGCAAAGGTTGAAACCAGCGACAGTCAATCGGACGAACCAGCCGACAGCACACCCGATTTCGACGACATACCGCTGAACCTCGGTGAGGACAGGCGCGACTATCGTGGCAACAATACCGATAACGAAGGTATGGAATCGCAGGATGCCGAGACCACGGATCTGCGCGATCACCTGCTCTGGCAGCTCAATCTGACGCCTCTTTCACCCGTCGATCGGGGTATAGCCACGGCGATCATTGAAGCGATCAACGACGATGGCTATCTGGAAGAATCCAGCGAAATCATCTGCACGAGCCTCGCCGATCTGTATAGCGTCGACGAGGATCAGGTCGAAGCGGTTCGCCATCGCATCCAGCAATTTGATCCGCTTGGCGTGGCTTCGCGCTCACTCAGTGAATGTCTGGGCGTGCAACTGGCGGCAATGGATGAGACAACTCCCGGCCTCGACAAGGCGCAAACCCTGGTAGACGACTGCCTCGATATCCTTGCTCGCAATGACCGCACAAGGCTCTGTCAGCGCCTGCGTTGCAATGAGGAAGAGCTCGACGTCGTCATTGCCCTGATTCGCTCGCTCAACCCCAGGCCCGGATCCGGTTTTTCGAACGCGGCTCCCGAATTTATTGCGCCTGACGCTTATGCGCACCGGGTCAATGGCCGTTGGCAGGTTTCGCTGTCGCCCCATTGCCAACCGCGACTGGCGATCAACGAGCACTACGCAAGCCTGATTTCCCAGGCGCAGCGTGATGACGCCATCTACATGCGTGGCCAGTTGCAGGAGGCGCGCTGGCTGATCAAGAGCCTGAAGACGCGCGCGGAAACGGTACTCAAGGTGGCCCAGGCAATTGTGAATGCGCAGGCAAACTTCCTCGATTTTGGTGCGGAAGCGATGCGTCCACTGGTATTGCGTGATGTCGCCGAGGAAATCGAGATGCACGAATCCACGGTTTCGCGGGTTACCACGCGCAAATACCTGCACACGCCGCGTGGCACATTCGAGTTCAAGTACTTCTTTTCCAGCGGAGTCTCCACGGTCGATGGGGGTGCCGCATCGGCAACGGCCATCCAGGCCATGATCCGCAAACTGATTGATGAAGAAAAAGCCGCCCGCCCAATGTCCGATCAGGCATTGGCGGTCGAACTCAACCGCCGCGGCATCAGCGTGGCCAGACGTACCGTCGCAAAGTACAGGGAGGCGCTCAACATTCCATCGTCGAATGATCGCTGCCGATTGGGTTAAACCCCCGTTAAAAATGCACACGACGGGAACGCCCGCATGAAGCAGCGGTCATAGTCATCAGCAATGATTCAACTCTCGGATCACCGAATTTCGAGGTGATTCATTTCAGGTCGGAATTCCGCCCTGCCCTAGAAGGAGGTTGCCATGCAGATCACGATCAAAGGCCATCAGATCGACGTCACACCCGCGCTTCGTAAACATGCGGAATCCAAGATGGAGCGTCTGACCCGGCATTTTGACCACCTTCACGAGCTGTCCATTGTGCTGAGCATTGAAAAGCTGCTGCACAAGGCTGAAGCAACCATCCATGTTTCCGGCAAGGATCTGCACGCCGACGCTGTTGCCGCCGACATGTACTCGGCAATCGACGCCCTTGCCGACAAACTCACCGTGCAAGTACGCAAACACAAGGAGAAACTGACCGATCACCACCCCAGAGAGGTACTCGCAGCCCGCTACGAGTAAGACTCTGGTCGATGGGACCTCTGATCGCCGCTTGCGTCGGGGTTGATCGGGGGTCCCTTGGACAATTTCTGACCAACTCCTGTGTTTTGAACCTGCGGGCATGACCCGGTGATGCGATACTGGGCATCCTCTCCAGTCGGGTTGCGATGTGCCCTTTCTCGAAATCCTCTCTCCGCAGCGTATCTGTGCAAAGGTGGCCGTGGAGGACAAATCCGCATTGCTCGAACAGCTGGCAGATTTGCTGGCCTGCTCGGTCGATGAAAGGCAATTGATCGTCGAAGCCTTGCGCGATCGCGAGAAGCTGGGATCCACCGGCATTGGTCGCGGCGTTGCCATCCCTCACGCCCGCATCGCCGGCCTGGCGGGGCCCCGCGCCGCCCTGATGCAACTTGAGCAACCCCTTCCGTTTGATGCCATCGATGGTCAGCCAGTCGATCTGGTCGCTGCCATGCTCGCTCCGGAACACAGTCCCGAAGAGCATCTGCTCCTGCTCGCCGAACTCGCCGAGTTGTTTTCCCAGGAAGTCCTGACCACAGCGATGCGCAACGCCACGACTGGCAGCGCGCTGCGCGCGGAACTGGCAGAATTTACCCAAAACCGAGCCAAGGAAGCATCATGGATCGACTGACTTCGCGGCAACTCTATGACGCCGTCGGCGAGCGCATGCAACTGCGCTGGGTCGCAGGTCTGCGTGGTGAGAGCCGCGCCATCGAGCCGGGCGACAAGAAGTCACGGCGCCCCTCGCAGATCGGCTATCTCAACATCATCTATCCGAACAAGGTGCAGATCATCGGCACTGAAGAGCTGTCCTACCTGGACGGGCTCGATTCGCGGCAGCGCTGGGAAACGATCGAAAAAATCATGGCCTATCGCTCGATTGCCCTGATCGTGAGCAAGGATCAATCCATACCCGGCGACCTTCGCGATGCCGCCGAAGAATCGAGCACGCCACTGTGGACCAGTCCCAAGCGCGGCCACGAGTTGCTGACCTACCTGCAATATCACCTGGCTCGCGGACTCGCCCGCCAGGTGACCCTGCATGGCGTGCTCATGGAAGTGAATTCGATCGGCGTGCTGATCACCGGGGAAAGCGGCACGGGCAAGAGCGAGTTGGCCCTGGAGCTGATCACCCGTGGCCATCGCCTGGTTGCCGATGATGCTCCCGAGTTCACCCTGATCGCGCCGGACGTGATCGATGGCTCCTGTCCCGAAATGCTCCAGGATCTGCTCGAAGTCCGCGGCCTCGGCATCCTCAACATCCGCGAGATGTTCGGTCACACCGCCGTCAAACCCTCGAAATACCTGCGTCTCGTCGTCCATCTGCAGCCGATGGCCCAGAATGGGGCCGATGATGCAATGAAACGCCTGTACGGCGATGTCGGCTATCGGGAAGTTCTCGACGTGCCGATTCCGCAAATCGTCATCCCGGTCGCTTCCGGTCGCAATATCGCGGTACTTGCAGAAGCTGCCGTGCGCAGCCACATGCTGAAGTCCAAGGGACTCGATCCGGCACAGACCTTTGTCGATCGACAAGCCCATCAACTGCGGCGCCTGCCGCCATGGTGAAACCGTGAATACGCCCTCGCCCAGCTCAACCCGGCTTTACATCGTCAGCGGCTTGTCCGGATCGGGTAAATCCGTCGCCTTGCGCACCCTGGAGGATCTCGACTACTACTGCGTCGACAACCTGCCAAGCGCATTGTTGCCGGCATTCGTGCGCACCGTTTCGCACGGCGCCGACGGCATGCAGCGACGTCTTGCTGTCGGTGTCGACGTACGCAATCGCGCTGACGATTTGAACCGACTTCCGGAAGTGCTCTCCGAGCTGGGCGAGATCGGCATCGACTACGAGCTGGTCTTCCTCGACACGCGTGACGAGGTGCTGATCAAGCGCTACTCGGAAACCCGTCGTCGCCACCCCTTGTCACTGGCCGGACTCGGGCTGGCTGATGCGATAGCGCTGGAACGCAAGCTCATGCGCCAGATCGCAACGATCGCAGATCGGGTTATCGACACCAGCGATCTCAACGTCCATCAGCTGCGTCGCCACGTCATCGCCGAACTCGGCATGACCGGATCACTGACCCTGCTGTTTGAATCGTTCGCCTTCAAGAAAGGCGTCCCGCCGGTTGCCGATTTCGTATTCGATGCCCGCTGCCTGCCAAATCCGCACTGGAACGCCCAGCTCAGGCCGCTGTCGGGACGCGACAAGCCGGTGCGTGAGTGGCTGGAGCAACAGCCCGATGCGGTACTTTTTCTCGACAATCTGCGCAGCTTTCTCGATACCTGGCTGGTTCGCTTCGTCAATGAGGGGCGCAGCTATGTCACCATCTGCATTGGTTGTACCGGTGGACGCCACCGCTCCGTGCATTTGGTCGAACGCCTGACCGAACACTTCCGCCAGAACTACCAACAAGTGCTGAGTTATCACCGTGAACTTGAGTAAGACCTTTTTCATGCCGCTGCTTCCCTGTTTCCGCGACCTGCGCATTCGCGCCGCTGTAGCGCAGAACGCAGCCGGATTCGCGCCATCATCAGGGCGAACATCATGAGCGTCGGCATTCTCTTGATGACCCACCAGGCCATGGGTGCCGCGCTGGTTGGTGCGGCCCGACATGTTCTTGGAACCTTCCCTCTGCCGCTCGATGTCATCGAAGTCGAAGCTGATGCAGATCCGGACTCGACCTTGTCCAGCGCCGCCCGTCAGGCACGCGGACTGGACGACGGCGATGGCGTGCTTGTTCTCACCGATCTCTACGGGGCGACACCGTGCAACGTGGCCCGCCGAATGCCTTCACTGGGCGTCACCATGCAGTGCGTGTCCGGCCTCAACCTGCCGATGCTGCTGCGCGTGCTCAACTATCCCGAACAACCGCTGGACGAACTCGCGCAAACCGCAGCAAGCGGTGGCCGCGGAGGAATTTGCATCGATCATGCTTGAACGTGAAATCACCATCAGCAACAAACTGGGCCTGCATGCGCGAGCCTCGGCAAAACTTGTGCAGACCTTGCACGGCTTCCAATCCAGTGTGTTCATGGCCTACCGTGGCAAAGAGGTCAACGCGAAAAGCATCATGGGCGTGATGATGCTTGCTGCAGGCCTTGGTGCCGCACTGACCCTGCGCGCGGATGGGCCCGACGAAGAAGAAGCAATGGCGGCGCTGGTGGATCTTTTCGAACGCAAGTTCGACGAAGGCCAGTAGCAGTCCTGCGGCACCATCGGTGCCGATGTTCAAAATGTAACCGCGTGCAGCGGTTCACCAGATAGGAGAAGGGTTCGGCGTGCGACTGGTACTGGAAGGCAGCGGAGCATCGCGCGGCATGGCGCTCGGACGCGCTCGCCTCGAGCAGCCGAGCCGCTTTCTGGTTGTTGAAACGCCTCTTGAAGAATCCGAGATCGCCGATCAACTGCAACGCATTGATCAGGCTATTGCGGCGGCAATCAATGAGCTCAATGTACTGCGCGACAAACTCGACGGTCCGCTGGCCCGCGAGGTGGGCGAATTCATCGACGCGCACCGCCTGATCCTTGAAGATCCGGAATTCGTCAACGGCCTGCATGACCTGATCAGCGAAGGCCGCTTTCACGCCAGCGCCGCCTTGAAGATGCAGCGTGAAAGCCTGGTTGCCGTATTCGAGGCCATGGATGATCCGTATCTGCGCAGCCGCCGCGAAGATATCGAACACGTCATCGGTCGTGTACAGGGCGCACTGAATCGCGAATCCAGCGCTGAAGAGCGCAAACTGGCCTCACGCGTCGGCGAGATCCTGGTCAGCGATACGGTTGCACCTTCCGAATTGGTGCCGCTGGCCGAACACGGCGTTCTCGGATTCATCCTCACCGCTGGCAGCATGCTCTCGCACAGTGCCATTCTCGCGCGCTCGTTGCGCTTGCCGATGGTGGTCGGTTCGCTTGATGCGCTGGCCCATTTGCAAGATGGCGACCTGATTCTGATCGATGGCGACAGCGGCAACGTTGTCGCGCATCCGACCGCCCAGGATCTGGCTGGCTATCGCCAATGGCAGCGTGAAACCGCACAACAGGACAAGCGCCGTGCGCGCCTGCGCAACGCCGATACACGCACCGTGGATGGCGTCGACATCAAACTGCATGCGAATGCGGAAATGAATGGCGATGTTGCGCGCGCGCGCGCCTGCGGGGCGGCCGGGATTGGCCTTTATCGCACAGAGTTCCTTTTTCTTCAGCGCAAGGATGCCCCGGGCGAAGAAGAACAATTCCTTGCCTATCGCGATCTCGTCCTCGGCATGGGCGGTTTGCCGGTCACGATCCGCACCCTCGATCTCGGTGCCGACAAGGCCGACAGCGCCGGTCTGGTCCTTGAGGACGAGCCGAACCCGGCGCTCGGCGTGCGCGGCGTGCGATTGTCGCTGCGCATACCGCAACTCATGCATACCCAGTTGCGCGCCATCCTGCGCACAACCGGCTACGGCCCGGTGCGCATTCTCATCCCGATGATCAGTGCCGTCGAAGAGATCATTACGGTCAAGCGCATGATCAAGGAATGCGCGATGCAACTGCGCACTGAAGGCCATGAAATCGCCGACCACTTCACCATCGGGGCGATGATCGAAGTACCGGCCGCTGCGATCGCACTGCCGAGCATGATCCGGCATCTCGATTTCGTATCCATCGGCACCAACGATCTGGTCCAGTACACACTTGCTGTCGACCGCAACAACAATGAACTCGGCGACCTCTACGATCCATTGCACCCGGCCGTGCTGCGTCTGATTGCGCAGACCATTGCAGTGGGCAAGCGCAGCCGCTGCCCGGTGACCCTGTGCGGCGAGATCGCCGGCGACGTGAATTTTACGGCCATGCTGATCGCACTCGGCCTGACTGATTTCAGCATGAACCCTGGCTTGATTCTTGAAGTGCGCGAAACCGTCAACTCTCTGGATCGTGGCGAGCTGCGTCGACTGGCACCCTCGCTGTTGCACGCCTCGGATCGCGAGAGCATTCGCCACATTGTCCAGCGAATGCGTGTGCAAGGCCGACCAATCATGGAGAATGCGGTTCCTTGATCGACCGCCCCCGCTGAACGCATTCGCAAACCTTGATCTATCCGCATGTCCAATGACCTCGCCAGCCTGATCAATCCGGACGTTGTCGAGCGTTCCGATGCCATCGCCAAACGCTTTGCACGGCGCGACCCGTTTCGTCACGTCGTCATCGAGGATTTCTTCTCGGCCGACTATGCCAAACGCCTGCTTGCCGAATTCCCCAGCTTCGAGTGTGGCAATGCACGCAACGAGGCCGGTGAAATCGGCAACAAATCCACCGTCGAGCGCGTACGCGAGCTGAGCCCTGGCTATCGCGACCTCGACAATCTGATCAAGTCTTCCGGATTTCTGGAACTGATCGGAGAGCTCACGGGAATTGACAACCTGCTGTATGACCCGTTCTATTTCGGCGGCGGCACACACGAGAATCGCGAAGGCCAGGATCTCGATCCACACGTCGATTTCAATCGTCACCCGGTCGAAAACTGGCATCGGCGCTTGAACCTGATCGTCTACCTCAACCCGGAGTGGCAGGATAGCTGGGGTGGCTCACTCGAAATCCATAAAGACCCGCGCGCGGATGACAATCGAATCAAACTGATTACACCGCTGTTCAATCGCTGCGTCATCTTCGAGACCACCGAGACAAGCTGGCATGGATTCAGTCGAATCACCCTGCCCGATTCACACAAGAATCTGAGTCGACGCTCGATTGCTCTATATTTTTACACCACGGATCGCCCGGCTGACGAGATTGCCGACACCCATTCGACGATCTACGTGGATCGCGCCCTGCCTTCTCACTACGTCGCCGGCAAGACCCTGAGCGACGCAAATGTCGAGGAGCTCAAAATGATGCTCAAGCGGCGCGACCAGCACAATCAGCGTCTGTATCGCGATATCACGCAGCTGAGTTCGCAACTGGAACAAGCGCAATCCGCGCTCTACACAGGATATCTGGGCCGCCTCCGCTATCTGCTGAAAAGCATCCGCGCGCGCCTGCGCCGCTGAGCTGCTGGCAATAGCGATCAGGAAGCGCTGAAGCAAGATGCTGTTCAACTCTTTTCATTTCGTCGTCTTCTTCGTCATCGTTCTCGCCCTGAACCAGTCGCTGCGGCGCTGGCCAGGCGCGCAGAAATTGATGCTGCTGGCAGCGAGCTACTATTTTTACGGCCAGTGGAACTGGCTGTACCTGGTACTGATCCTTTTTTCCACGGTAACCGACTACGCGATCGGACTGGGCCTCGTGAAAGTTCGGCGTCCGCGTCAACTTCTCATTATCAGCCTGATCGTCAACCTCGGTGTGCTGTTCTTCTTCAAATACGCGAACTGGATGATCGGCAACTGGAATGCCATCGATTCGATTCTCGGTAGCGGGCTCACATTCTCGCCACTCGATCTGCTACTGCCGGTCGGCATCTCGTTCTATACCTTCCAGAGTATGTCTTACACGATCGATGTCTACCGCGGCGACAGTCCGCCGCGGCGCAACTTTCTCGACTACTCATTGTTCATCGCTTTCTTTCCGCAACTGGTCGCCGGCCCGATCGTGCGCGACGGCGAGTTCTTTCATGAACTCGACCGTGATCGCAGCATCGATTTCGCAGCGGTACGACAAGCGCTGGTACTGATTGCGCTCGGCTATGTGAAGAAAATCGTCGTTGCCGACAATCTCGCCAGCATCGTCGATCCGGTTTTCGACGCAACAGTCGCACAAGGATTCTGGGACACCTTGCTTGCGATCTATGCGTTCGCCTTCCAGATCTATTGTGATTTCTCCGGCTACACCGATATCGCGATTGGATGTGCGTTGTTGCTCGGCTTCCGCTTTCCGAAGAACTTCAATTATCCTTATGTTGCCGAATCGATCCAGGATTTCTGGCGGCGCTGGCACATGACCCTGTCTCGCTGGCTGCGCGACTATCTGTACATCTCACTCGGCGGCAATCGCAAAGGGCCATCGCGCACTCGCATCAATCTGATGTTGACGATGCTGCTTGGCGGTCTATGGCATGGTGCGAGTTGGAACTTTGTAATCTGGGGTGGCTTGCATGGCCTCTATCTCGCCATCGAGCGTGTCATCCACAAGCGCTGGCCAGGCTGGAATCATGACAGCCGATCAATGCGCTGGTTGCGTGTGTTCATCACCTTTCATCTGGTCTGCTTCGCGTGGATTTTCTTTCGCGCACATGATCTCGCTGCGGTCGGGCAGATTCTCGGCGACCTTGGCCAAAGTCCGTTCGCAGGTTTCGAACCGGATCGACATCTCGGTCTTTGCATCCTGCTCGGCGGCCTTGGATGGGCGCAATTCCTCGGCAATGATTCAGGGCTCAAGCGTCGCATCAGCGACAGCGAAGGTCCGCTGTTTATCGGCGCAATGACTGCAGCCATGCTGATGCTGATCTGGTTCACGCCGACAACCACTGCCCCATTCATCTACTTCCAGTTCTGATCATGATGCGCAAGATAGCCATTCTGATTGCGCCTCTGTTGCTGCTCGCAGGGATCGAATGGATGCTGCGCCTGGGTGTCTGGGAGCCACTGGCCAACCCGCAGAGTCATGCGGGTACAAGCGTCCGCCTCAAACGCGATCTGCTTGATCCGACTGTCTCCAGGATCGACTTTGTCACTCTCGGCAGCTCACGACCGGAGTACGGCATTGATCACCTGCGTGTCCGGGACGCCGCAAAAAAGAAAGGTTTCGTGCACGCAGACCTGAGCATGCCCGGCACGCATTGGATGACGATCGGCGTGCTTACCGATTGGCTGCGCGAGCATCATCCAGAAATTCAAGGCGGCATCATTGCGCTCTCTGCACAAGATCTGGCCTGGCCAAGCAATGGCTACTACGAACTTGGCATCGTGCAGCCGTTTCGCCAGGCTTCTGAAGACAACTGGATCGCTCAACACAACCCATTTGACGCATCGAAAATTGAAAGCTACGGGAGCCGGTTCGCCCTGTTCGCCTGGCGTGACGATATCCGCGATTTTCTCACCCACCCATTTTCCCGCATCAATCGCTACCGAAAATCTTCACGCGTCGCAGATACCAGCCGTCTGTTCTCAAACCCGGAAATGCCGGGCGACATGTGCGCCTGGGGACTCGAATCCCTCGATGCATGCGACAAACTCGACGCAAACCGGGACGCCCCGGAAAATCTCAAGCGCCAATGTCAGCAAGTCATGGAGACCGTAGACGGTCGACCGGACTTTGCTGCCCTGTCTCATCAATCACCACTTCCCGAGTCCATGCAGAAGACTCGCCAACTGATCCAGCAACAGCTTCGTGCAATTACCTGGTCAAAACCGCCGATCGTGTTACTGATGCCTACGCCGCCGATATGGCGTAATGACACGCATGGTGCAGGGCTGCAACAATGGGCATTGCAGATTCTCAAGCCCCTGGAAGAAGAAGGCAGCATTCATCTGATCGATGCAACGGCTTTCTTCGACTCTGATGCCAAAGCCGGTTGTGCCTACTTTGGAGATTTTTATCATCAGAACGCGAGGGGTCGTGCGGCGTTTTCCGATTGGCTACTGCCAAAAGTCGAAGCCCTCTTATACCCATTCGCTGTATCGCCGTGAAATTTGCAATGCACCAGTCGCTCTCAGTCCACCATTGCTCCGACGTTTGGAGGCAGGTTTGGCAAACTCCGAGCAGGAATTTGCTTTGATTCCGCTTGCAACACAGGGATGACATGATTCGCGCTCAATTGATTGAATTTGCAACTCGCTTGAAGGCTCGATGGCCGATCTTGAGCCGGGCACCTGCGCCAGTGAAGCGCCTCCTGCATGTGCTCTTCGCGAATCCGGATTTGCCTCATTCGGCCGACCCAGAACCTGAAGCGGCGAGTCTGGCCGACGACTACGCGCAACGTCTGTCAAGGGAGCAGGAGATCTTCAACGATCAGATCGAAGTTCACGATCTCCCTGAAATTTTCCATTATTGGTCGAACACTCATCTTCGGCCGCAGATGGAACAATTTG
>NZ_DASSYD010000152.1:0-30128 GCF_035703485.1 Dokdonella sp.
GCTGGGGGCAACGTGCTGGTCGTGGCTGGACCACCAGGTCAAGGCATAATTTCCATCTGGCCATGGACCGGAGATTCCGGCAACCGGAACCTTGTCGACAATGGCCACGGAAAGTGAGCCCTCATAGCGAGACTCCCAAACCACGCTTGAGACAGACTCCTTCTTTTTGCTCAGACCAAATTTGAACATGATTCCCATGCTGCTCCTCTATCGTGGCTTGTTGACCACTCTATGCTCAGCAATCGTCGTGCCAATTCGCTTGCGCGCGAACGAGACACGAAGAAAAGGCTACGAAAGCCATGTCTCTCAACAATTGCCGCAGCAAGCGTGGCAACTGAAACAAGCGCTCTCGCGTCGCCGCAAGTGGGAATTCGAGGTCGTGCGGGTATGCAATGTAGCTTTCTGTCACGAATTGGCAGATTTCTGAATGGCGATCACTTCGACGCCTCACAGACCCGTTGATTGACGACTGCTCGTCACCGGGGCAGCAAACCGACCGGACTGGCGGACAGTGAACGGTGTTGAATAAAGAGTGTTCGGAAACGGACGATTCGTATCGACTTTTTCGCGGATCAGATCGAATAAAGTCAATATAAACAGATAGTTAAGTCCTGGGCTCTGGCTTGGCATGGCTCGTGCTCTATCAGGGTATGGATATCGCACGCCCTGAACTCAAGCAACGCAAACGCCGTCGCCAGCTCCTGATCGGAGCGGCCGTCGGAATTCTGGTCATCGCCGCTGGCGCAGGCATTATGGCCCTCGGGCCAGCCATGCCTTCAGTTGATCGCAGCAGCGTGCTCGTCGACACAGTGAAACGCGGCGAATTGCTGCGCGAAGTGCGCGGCCCTGGCACCCTGGTGCCGAAGGAGATCCGCTGGATCGCCGCGGAGACCTCGGCGCGGGTCGAACGCATCCTGGTCAAACCCGGTGCCGCCGTCGAAGCCGATACCGTGATCATGGAGCTGAGCAGCCCCGTCGTTGAAGATCAGTTGCTCGCCGCCAAAACCGCCCTGACCGCTGCGCAATCAGATCTCGCCGCAAAACGCACCGAACTTCAATCGCGGCTGCTCGATCAGCAGGCTGCGCAGGCACAGGCGAAAACCGACTACGAGACCGCGCGCATGCAGGCCGAGTCGGAAAAGACGGTTGCCGAAAAAGGCATCATTCCGGCCGTGCAATACAAGAAGAGTCTGGTCGTGCTCGAGCAGCTCAAGTATCGCGTCGATATCGAGCAACAACGCGTTGCCGAATTCCGCCGCAACATCAGCGCGCAACTGGCCGCCGAGAAGGCGCGTCTTGATCAGCTGGCAAATACGCTTGATTTGCGCCAACGCCAATCTGACGGCCTCAAGGTCCGGGCAGGCATCGCGGGTGTGTTGCAGCGCGTGCCGGTCGAAGAAGGCCAGCAGGTCGACGCCGGCAGCAATCTGGCTCGCGTCGCCCGTCCTGGCGACCTCATGGCTGAGCTGCGCATTGCCGAGACCCAGGCCAAGGACATCGTCATCGGACAATCGGCACGCATCGATACGCGCAACGGCGTCGTCGACGGCAAGGTACTGCGCGTCGATCCGGCGGTGCAGAACGGCACGGTGCAGGTCGACGTCGAGCTGGAAGGCAAGCTGCCGGCCGGTGCGCGTCCCGATTTGTCGGTCGACGGCACGATCGAGATCGAGCGCCTCAAGGATGTCCTCTATGTCGGTCGCCCGGCCTTCGGCCAACCGGATTCGGAAGTGCGTCTGTTCAAGGTTGATGCAGATGGCGTGGCCGCACGCGTGCCGGTGCAGCTCGGCCGCAGCTCGGTCAACCTGATCGAAATCCGCAAGGGTCTCAAGGTTGGCGACCGGGTGATTCTTTCTGATACCAGCGCCTGGGATCAGAGCGACAGGATACGTTTGAATTAAGCCAAGAAACGCATCAATCCATATCTAATGTAGGAAGCGGCTTCAGCCACGATGCTTTTGTGTAACCGCTGAGAACAGCATCGCGGCTGAAGCCGCTTCCTACACGAAGCAAGACGCCATCCGCTATTCGAATCGAAGGGCCAACGACCATGACCACAACCAATGCTCCGCTGATCCATCTCGACAACATCCAGAAAGTCTTTCTGACCGACGAGGTCGAAACGCATGCGCTGGCGGGCGTGCATATCGTTATCGCCAAGGGCGAGTACGTGTCGATCACCGGGCCGTCCGGTTGCGGCAAATCGACTCTGCTCGCCATCCTCGGCTTGCTCGATACGCCGACGGAAGGTCGCTACACCTTGAACAACCGCGAAGTCGCCGACATCGGCGCCAGCGAACGTGCGGCGATCCGCAACCAGGAAATCGGCTTTGTCTTCCAGGCCTTCAACCTGATCGGCGATCTCAGCGTGTTCGAGAACGTCGAGTTGCCGCTGACCTACCGTGATGGCGTATCCAAGGCCGAGCGCCGCGATCGCGCGGTTTCCGCACTCGAGCGCGTCGGCATGGCGCATCGGGTCAAGCACTATCCGGCACAACTCTCCGGCGGTCAGCAACAGCGTGTCGCGGTCGCCCGCGCCCTCGTCGGCGCACCCTCGATCCTGCTCGCCGACGAGCCGACCGGCAACCTCGATTCAAAGAATGGCGAAGCCGTGATGGCCTTGCTTGATGAGCTGCACAAGGCTGGCTCGACCATCTGCATGGTCACCCATGATCCGCGCTACGCCGATTTCGCCGACCGCAAGATCTTCATGTTCGATGGTCGTGTGGTCGACGAGGAAACCATGCACCGCCTGCGCCACGAGGAAGACCAGCGCCTGATTCGACCGGCGCGATCAGTTTGATCGCGACAATCCCGAGGATGCGATACGCATGAATGATTTCAGGCTAGCCTTTCGACAACTGCTGAAAACGCCGGTATTCTCGTTGATCGCGGTGATGACGCTTGCGTTGGGCATTGGCGCCTGCACGGCGATGTTCAGCATCGTCAATAGTGTCGTCCTCAAACCTTTGCCATTCAATCAGCCCGATCGGCTGGCGTGGATTGAAAATGATGGCAATGGCGGCGGCATGTCGGCCCGCACGTCGCGCGTCAATACACTGCTCGGCTGGCGCGAAGGCAATTCAACGTTTGAGGATATTGCCGGCTACTTCGCTTTTTTCGACTACAACCAGGCCACCTTGACCGGGCAGGGCGAACCGCAGCGTTTGCGCGGCGTTCCGGTGACCGGAAACTTCCTTGACGTGCTTGGCGTGCAGCCCATGCTCGGGCACAACTTCTCGGCAGAGGATCTTGACTGGAATGATGGCCGGATCACATCGGTGATTCTGAGCTACCAGTTCTGGAAGAAACAGTTTTCCGCTGACAAATCGGTGATAGGAACGACGATCACGATTGACAATGGCCCGGTGCGGATCAATGGCGTGCTGCCGGCCGATTTCGATTTCGATTCCATATTCACACCGGAGTCCAGCGTGCAAATGCTGACTCCCTATCCGCTGGTTGATCAAACCAACAATTATGGCAACACCCTGTTTGCAATCGCTCGCCTAAAGCCCGGCGTTGGCATAGCCCAGGCGGGTGCTGATCTGAAAAACCTCAGTACGCGTCTTTCCGAGTCAGATCCGGGCGGCTTTGGTGCAAGCACATCGTTGCTCGATGACCACGTGCGCGGATCCTTCAGGACGGCGTTTTCAATTCTGTTTGCTGCCGTGCTCTGCGTGCTCCTGATCGTCTGCCTGAATTTGTCCAACTTGCTGCTCGCCCGTGCACAGTCGCGTCGCAAGGAATTTGCCGTGCGCGTCGCGCTCGGCGCAAGCATCTGGCGCCTGATTCGTCAGACACTTTCAGAAAGCACCCTGCTTGGTGTGACCGGCGCCCTGCTCGGACTTGGCCTGGCCAGAATCTTGATTGGATCTCTGGATCGCTTCGATGCGTTCAATATTCCGTTGTTGAATGCGACTTCGGTCGATTCCCGTGCATTGCTGTTCACGGTCGCAATCGCGGGCGTGTCAGCTTTGCTCTGCGGTGTCCTACCCGCCTGGAGCCTCTGGCGTGGCGATGTCAACCACGCGCTTGGCGAAACCGGGACACGCGGCAGCGCCGGCCGTGCAGCGGTCAGGTTGCGCAAATCCCTGGTCGTCACCCAGATCGCACTTGCCTGCGTACTGCTGATTGGCGCCGGCTTGCTGATTCGCAGCTTCATCGAAGTACTCGATATCGATCTGGGATTCAAACCCGATCATGTTGCTGCCTGGCGCATCGACTCGTCGCAGGCATTCGAGTCGGCCGAGCAGCGCATCGGGCACTATGAGCGTCTGCTCGCGCGTGTGTCGGAAGTGCCGGGTCTGGACTCGGTTGGTCTCAGCGACACCTTGCCGCTGGGTCGCAATCGCACCTGGGGCGCGGCGGCCAAAGGGGTCGAATACGGGTCCGGGCAATTTCCGGCGGCATCGCCGCGAATTGTAGACAAGGGCTATCTCGAGGCCATGCACATGCGCCTCCTCAAGGGTCGCTTGTTCGACAATCGCGATACGCGCGACGCGCCAGGTGCCGTGATTGTCAATGAAACCATGGCTCGCACCTTGTGGCCGAATCAGGATCCGATCGGAAAGATCGTGGTTCCCGGTTCGCGTGGTCACGATGAGCGGGGATTCGTTATCGGTGTCGTTGCCGATGTGCCCCGCGGTCTCGAGGTGGAGCCCAGTTCAGAGATGTACCTTGATCTTCGCCAGGAAGACGGCTGGGGGTCGCTGGAAATGGTTGTGCGCAGCAAGCGCCCGCTCGAATCGCTTGTGCCCGATATCCGCGCGGCGCTCGGAGACTTCGATCCGACCCTGGCGACCGGCGAATTTACAACACTCAATGATGTTGTTGATCGCGCAATAGCGCCGCGGCGGCTGACGACATCGATCCTGGGTGCTTTTTCCGCTTTGGCGCTGCTTCTCGCTGCTCTCGGAGTTTACGGCGTAATTGCCTACTCGGTAGGTCAGCGCAGCCACGAGATGGCCATCCGTGTTGCCGTTGGCGGAAAGAGTGGCGACCTGTTCCGCCTGATCGTCGGCGAAGGCTTCCGGATCGCAATTTTTGGACTTGTGCTGGGACTGTCAATCTCGTTTGCCGGCGTGCACCTGATGCGAAGCCTGCTATTCGGTATCAACGCGATCAATCCGGCGGTCTTCGCCATCAATGCGGCGATTGTGCTTGCGGTGGCCATGCTCGCCTCGCTGGCTCCGGCATTTCGTGCTGCTCGAACTGACCCAGCCTCGATGTTGCGCTGAGCATATGAGCAAGACGAGCTTGCAACATTCAATCAGAAGGGAGGCGCATCGCTCCCATGGAGGCATTGCGTGATGAGTAACCCGGGAAAACAAGCGAGCGGATGGTTTGATGATCTGCGCATCGCCGCGCGCGGCCTGCTCGGCCAGCGCGGATTCTTCTTCACTGCGGTGTTGACCATGACCCTCGGCATCGGCGCGGTCACTGCGATTTTTACCGTCTACGACGCGGTGCTGCTCAAGCCGCTGCCATTCCAGGATGCCGAGCGCATCGTGCGCATCAAGCGCGAGAAGGGTCCGTCGGTGCAGGTCACCACGTCGGTACCGGTCTTCGATGAGTGGCGTGACAAGACCCATTCGGCGTTCGACGCGATTGGCGCCTACGTGCCGGAGACAATGAATCTGGCTGGCAACGATGACGCGCAACGTCTCAGTGTGTACAAGGTGACGCCAGGTTTCTGGGATGTCTTCAGTCAGCCGATCGCGCTCGGGCACAGCTGGGGCGAAGAAGAAGAAAACCACAATGTCCGCGTGGTCGTGCTCAGTGATCGACTCTGGCGCAGTCGTTTTGCGGCCAGCAAGGATGTGATCGGTCGTGATGTTCGTCTGAACGACGATGTCTATCGCATTGTCGGCGTGGCTTCCGCGCAATTCAGCTTTCCCGATGATGTCCAGGTCTGGGTGCCGACGTTTACCCCCGGCAATGCGCAAAGTCGGCGCACGATGAACTTCCTCAGCGTGCTCGGCCGCCGCTCGGCGACGGTCAGCGCGGCGCAAGCGGCCGCATCCGTGCAAAGCGTCATCGATTGGCAAGTGCAGACATTTCCCGCCGATGAGTCCGCGATGCAGGCCATGATCACGCCGCTCAGTGAGCAGATTGGTGCGCCGGTAAGCAGGGCACTTGGCATGTTGCTGGCCGCCTCGGCGCTGGTTCTGCTGATTGCCTGCGCCAATCTGGCCGGACTGATGCTTGCTCGCGGTCAAGCACGAGAGCAGGAGTTGTCCCTGCGCTGCGCACTGGGCGCACAAAAAGGGCGCCTGATGCGGCATGTGCTGGCCGAATCCGTGTTGATTGCCCTGGCCGGCACGCTGGCCGGCCTGCTCGTTGCCAAGCCTGCGATCGCCGGACTGATGGCGCTGGCACCGGATCTGCTGCCGGCCTACAACCTGCCAACAATCAACTTGCGCGTGATCGCGGCAACCAGCGCGATTGCGCTTGGCACCGTGCTCGTGTTCGCGCTGTATCCGGCCTGGCGTGCGGCGGCGGCTGATCCGGTCAAGGCCTTGCAGGGTGCGTCGCGCAGCCAGACCGGCAGCGTCCGCCAGATGCGCGCGCGTTCGTTGCTGGTGTCCGCCGAAATTGCCCTCGCCATGACCTTGCTGGCCGGTGCCGGCCTGCTTATCGGCAGCCTGCAAAAACTCGCCGAGGTTGATTCCGGGGTCAAGACCGATCATGTGTTGACCGCTCAATTTTCAATTTCCACATTGACCCTGAAGCCCGGTGACGATCTCAATGCCTGGGCCGGCAATGCCATGAAGGCGCTGAATCCGCGCCTCGATAGCATCGAGAAGCGGCTCGCCGCGCTGCCGGGTGTTGAATCAGTCGCCTTGAGTTTCGGCTTGCCGGCCTCGGGCAATGCCAACTGGACCAGCAGCTTCCAGATCGTTGGTGAACCGAAGGCGAAGAGCGAAGTGCAGATGCGCTTCGTCAGTCAGGATTACTTCAAGACTTACGGCATTCCGGTCGAGGCCGGTCGGCCGTTCAATGCGCTGGATGGCACGCGCGCCTTGTTGCCGACCGAGTTGCTCGTCAACCAGGCTTTCGCCGACCGCTATCTGGCCGGTGCCGATCCGCTCAGTCGCGAAATCATCACTTTCGGCGACGATCCGATCCGCATCATCGGCGTGGTCGGCAACGTACATCAGGCCGGCCTCGATCGCGACGTCAATCCGGAGCTGTATTTCCCGGTCAGCAAGGCGATCAAGGGCGACATGAGCATCGGCCTCAAGGTGCGTGGCGATACGTTGGCCTACGCCGAAGTGTTGCGCAAGGCCATGCGCGAAGTCGCGCCGGATGCGCCGGTCTACGAAGTGCGCAGCATGGATTCGGTGATCGGCTCAACCCTGGGACTGCGTCGCTTCAACATGACCCTGATGAGCGTGTTTGCCGCGGTCGCGATGCTGCTGGCGGCGATCGGCCTGTACGGCGTGATTGCTTTCTCGGTCGCTCAGCGCCGGCGCGAAATCGGCTTGCGTCAGGCCCTCGGTGCCAGCCGTCTGGCCATCCATCGGCTCATGTTCGGCCTCGGCTTGCGCATGGTCGTGCCGGGCATTCTCGTCGGCACTCTCGGTGCACTCGCCCTCGGTCGCCTGATTTCGGCCCAGTTGTATGGCATGGGTGCGATAAACCCGCTGCTGCTGTTCGGCGTCGTATTGGTGCTGGCCGCTGTTGCGGTTGTCGCCTGTGCGATCCCGAGTCTGCGCGCCAGCGGTATCGCGCCCATGGAGGCGCTGCGTGATGAATAACGTGCTTCCAGCAGAGGACGAAAAGTAAACCGATGGACATCCTGTTCAACGATTTTCGCCATGCCTTGCGCACGCTGTATCGGCGGCCGGGATTTGTTGCGGCGGTTGCGCTGACGCTGGCAATTGCCATCGGGGCGAATACACTGGTTTTCAGCCTGATCGATTCGATCTATCTGAAAGCCTTGCCGTATCCGAATGCGTCGGCGTTGATCGAGCTCAACAACAGTTATGCGAAATCCGGCCCGGCCAACGCCGGCGTTTCGATTCCGGATTACCTTGACCGACGTGCGGGCGTCACCGCGCTGGCCGACAGCGCTCTCTACACCGGCACCAATCCTGGCCTTTCCTCAGGAGGAGCACCGGAACGACTGCGCGGACTGATGGCCACGCCTTCCTTGTTCTCGACGCTTGGCGTGGCGCCGCAGCTCGGGCGCACGTTTGGCGATGACGAGGCGCTGCCGAATCGCGACAAGGTGGTGGTTATCGCCAATGCACTCTGGCGCAATCGCTTCAACAGCGACCCAGGCATTGTCGGTCGCGATATCCGACTCGATGGACAGAGCTACCGTGTCGTCGGCGTGATGCCCGAAGCCTTCATGTTCCCGAATCGGGAAACCCAGATCTATCTGCCGTTCGCATTTTCGGAAGAACAGAAAGACGATCGCGAGCGCGGCCATGAATATTCCAATGTCGTTGCGCGGCTCGCCCCCGGAGCCAGCATCGCCCAGGTCAAACTGCAGAGCGATGCGATCATCCAGCGCAATGCGGAGCGAATCGGCGCGCTCGGTGCCGAAGGCGCGGGCTTCCGTGATTTCATCGCCGCGTCGGGTTTCACCGTCACGGCTCAACCCTTGCGTGAGTTGCTCGCGGGTGGAAGTTTCGATGTGCTGTTGCTGCTGCAGGGAGCGGTGCTACTCGTACTGCTGATTGCTTGTGCCAATATCGCCAACTTGCTGATGACCCGCTTCAGTAGTCGGCAAAAGGAATTCTCCGTGCGCGTTGCGCTCGGTGCGGGGCGTATGCGCATCGCCCGACAACTGATACTTGAAGCGATGATTCTCGCCCTGATCGGCGGCGCGGCGGGTTTGGCCATTGCCCTGGCCGGTGGTCGACTGGTTGACGCAAGTGGCTTGTTGCCGGATTGGGTGATGGTCACGCCGAATCTGCGGCTGGTCGGAATCTGCCTGCTGTTTTCGCTGCTGGCCAGCCTGATTTTCGGCATGATTCCAATTCTTTCGGTAATGGGAATGAAGGCACGCCAGGTCATGAGCGATGCTGGTCGGCTCGGCAGTGGCGGGCGGAAATCCAATCGCGCGCGTGCCGTGCTGGCGGTTGTCCAGCTCGCGCTCGCAGTCACCTTGCTCGCCGGTTCCGCGTTGCTGTTGCGCAGTTTTTCAAATGTCCTCAATGAAGACCCCGGCTTTGACAGCAAGAATCTGCTGACCGCCGCGGTTGCACTGCCGAGTTCGAAGTTTGCGGATGGCCCGGCTCAGGTGCGCGCGGTTGCGCAGATTCTGCAGGACGTCAGAAATCTACCCGGTGTCGAATCCGCAACCATCTCTGATGAGAACCCTTTCAGTTCGAGGGAGCAGGGTGCGAGTTATCGTATTGCCGGACGCCCCGACAATGGAGCCTCGTTGCATGGGCATACGTTGAATGTCGATGCCGACTACTTCAAGACCATGGAAATCCCGGTGTTACGCGGTCGCACGTTCACCCGCGCTGATTGGGATGCCACCGCACAGGTCGCGATCATCGATCAGGCATTCGAGAAGAAGAACTTTCCCGACGGAGATGCGCTGAATCATCAACTCAACATGGGCTCGCCAACCGAGCCGGTGCTTTACGACATCGTCGGCGTTGTCGCCAATGTCCGCACCCAGGACATGGCCCGAAACTCCGGCGAGGAAACCTTCTATCGCAACTTCGCGCGCCGACCCAGCAACACGATCTTGCTGACTTTGCGTACGTCGACGGCACCACAAGCGCTGATCGAGCCGCTGCGCTCAAGTATCCGATCGGTCGATCCTGATTTGGTCGCGTTCGATATCAAGACCATGGATCAGCGCATCAATCTGTCGATGACCGGTCGCCGCGTGCCGATGCAGTTGCTGATCGGGTTTGCTTCGATTGCGCTTTTGCTGGCCGGCATTGGCGTCTACGGCGTGCTCGCCTTCGGCGTCGCCCAGCGCACCAGTGAACTCGGTGTGCGAATGGCCATCGGCGCAACCGCGCTGCACATTGGTCAACTGGTGTTGAAGGATGGCGCGCGACTGATCGCATTCGGTCTGGCCGCCGGGTCGGTCGGAGCGATCCTGCTCGGCTTCCTGATTCGCAGCCAGTTGTTCGGCGTCGGCAGTATCGATCCTCCGAGCCTGTTGCTGGTGCTCGCCTTGCTGGCGGCAACCGGTTTCGTCGCTTGCTGGCTGCCGGCGCGCCGCGCCGCGCGCACCACGCCCATGGAGGCGCTGCGTGATGAATGATTCGCGCCCGGAAATCTCCACTCCACTCTCTTGCAGGAGCCCTCAATGAACATCGCCGCCGATCTGAAATTTGCCCTGCGCAGCCTGCGCTCGCGTTTGGGCCTGACCTTGTTCGCCGCCGGATCTCTGGCTGTCGGCATGGCCGCGGCGATCGCGATCTACTGCGTGATCGATGCGGTGATGCTGCGTGCCTTGCCGTATCCGCACGCCGACCGGCTCGTGCAGATTCGCGAACTGGCCGAGGATGGTCATGCGATGAACGTGGCCGGGCCGAACTACACGGATCTGGCTGCGGGTGTCGGCGAGTTCGATTCGATGGCGATCTTCAGCAGCTATTCGAGGATCGTCGAATCGGGAGACACGGCGATGCGTAGTGTCATCGCTTCCACCTCGGATGGATTCTTCAAGGTACTCGGTGCGACGCCGATGCTTGGACGCACGTTCACGCCCGACGAGCACGATGACGTTGCCGTGATCAGCAACGCACTCTGGCAATCGCTGTTCCAGGGCAGGGCGGATGTGCTCGGCCAGCGCGTGGTCATTGATGGCAAGGGCTATGCGGTGGCGGGCGTGATCGCGGATGCGTTTGCTTTCCCGGAAGGAGTCAGGGCCTGGGTTCCGTATCGTGACGACATCGGCAGCTCGCGCAGTGCGCACAACTGGCGCGTACTCGGACGGCTCGGCAATGCCGATGATCTCGGTCGCGCCCGGCTTGAAGCCAGCGCGCTGGCGACGCGTCTCAAGGCTGCTCATGGCAGTCAGATCGATGCGGTCAATTTCGAGCTGGTGCCGCTGGCTCAGGCGATTGCCGCGCCGGTACGCAGTGGCCTGCTCCTGCTTGCCGCCGGCACGGCGTTTCTGTTGCTGATCGCGATCACCAACACGACCCATCTGCTGCTCGCCCTGAATGGTTCACGCAGTCGCGAATTCGCTGTACGCGCCGCGCTCGGCGCCAGCGACTTGCGCCTGGCCTTCCAGGTATTTCTCGAAGGCTTCCTGATCGTGCTGATGGCGACACTCGCGGCGCTAGCTCTGGCCGCAGCGGCGTTGCGGGTGCTCGTACGCGCGGCCGGAGAAAGCTTGCCGCACGCGCAGAACATCTATCTCGATGGCCCGACCATTCTGATGAGCTTCGTTGCGACCCTTTGCATCGCGGTGATTGCAACCGCAGCGGTGCTCTGGAGTTCACGGCGTACAAGCACGGTCGCCACCTTGCGTGAAAGTGGCCGTGGCCAGTCGCCCGGACGGCGGCAGTTGCGCACGCGCAGTGTCCTGCTTGTCGCACAAACCGCATTGACCACGGTGTTGCTGATTGGCGCGGCCTTGCTCGGGCGCAGCTTTCTCGATCTGCTCAATGTCGATCCGGGATTCAACACCGATGGTGCAGTCACCGTCCAGGTATCCCAGCCGTGGACCCAGGATGCCGGGGCCGCCGCGGCAACGGCGCGCAAATACGATCAACTGATGCAGGATTTTGCCGCGATCCCCGGAGTCAGTGTGGTCGGCGGTGTGAGCAGCCTGCCGCTGACCGGGGAGGGGGCCAACGGCGGTTTCTGGGATGGCTCGGTGACCAATTTTGATCAGCCACCGCCCACGCCGATCGGCGATGCCGAGTTTCGTGTCGCCAGCCCCGGCTACTTCGACGCCGCCGGCATTCCCGTACTCAGCGGCCGCGCTTTCTCCAGTTCTGATCGCGCCGATGGTGCCCAGGTTGCGCTGATCAGCGCCAGCGCCGCCAAGGCGACTTGGGGCGAGCAGGATCCGATCGGCAAGCAGATCCAGTTTGGCAACATGGATGGCGATGTGCGCCTGCTGACGATCGTCGGCGTCGTTGGCGATGTGCGCCAGAATGGCCTTGATCGCGAAGCAGCCGGCAGCGTCTACGTCGACCTCGCCCAGCGTCCGCTGGTTGCCGCTGATTTCAACATCCTCGTGCGCACCAGCCTGCCGATCGCCAGCGTGATGCCGTCGCTGCGCGGTGTGCTTGAACGGAACGCGAAGGGGATTCCGTACAGCCTGCGTCCACTCGCCGAAGTGCGCGCCAGTTCGCTGGCCGATCGCCGCTTCAGCCTGATGCTGCTCGGCACGTTTGCCTGCGTCGCCTTCACTCTCGCGGTCAGCGGCTTGTACGGCCTGATGGCGTTTGCCGTTGGCCAGCGCCAGAACGAGTTCGCCCTGCGTCAGGCATTGGGATCGACCCGCGAACGCATCGCCCGACTCGTGCTTGAAGGCGGCATGCGCATCGGTGTCAGCGGCGTTGTCCTCGGCGCGATTACTGCCGTCGCCGCGACGCGCATGGCCGGCAATGTCGTGCACGGTGTACCGGCCATCGATATTCCAGTACTGATCGGCGTCTGCGTCCTGCTGCTTGCCACCTTGTTGCTTGCCTGCCTGCTGCCGGCACACCGGGCCAGTGCCGTGGCGCCACGAGATGCTTTGGCATGACACCTCATTTTCCATTGCGGCCACCGCGCCGTCACGCTGACGCGCAATCAAGCGCCATCGAATCAAAAGGGAAACCATGACATGCAAGCGATCAGACATGAGTTCAAGCAAGCGCTGCGCAGCATCGTCAGCCAGCCGGCGTTCTCGATGTTTGTTGTCGGTGTGCTCGCCGCAGGACTGACCGCGGTCATCTACGCACTGATCGCGATTGACCACATGGTTGTGCGACCGCTGCCATTTCCCGCTGCCGAACAGTTGCTCAGCGTCGGTCTCGATGACGGCAGTGATCGCGGTGGCAACCTCGATCCGGTGCGTACCGACGATGTGATCGCCTTGCGTCGCCACCTGGCCGGGGTTGCCGAAGTCTCCGCCTTCACTTCGGCGACGATCAACCTCAGCGATCTCGATCGCCCCGAGCGCTACGATGGTGCCTTCGTCTCTTCCAATCTGTTCCACGTGCTCGGTGTCGCGCCGCTACTCGGGCGGGATTTCAACGCGGCTGACGAGCGCGATGGTGCGCCGTCGGTGGTCATGCTTTCACACGATTTGTGGGCCAGCCGCTACGGTTCCGATCCGGCGGTGATCGGCCGCCAGATCCGGGCCAATTCGCATCCGGTGACGATTGTCGGCGTGATGCCGGAGTATTTTTCCTATCCGCGTCGTGAAGTCATCTGGATGGCCAAACCATTTAGCGCAGGGGCCAATCCGGATCTCTCGTTTGCGTTGGTCCTGAGACGCAATATGGGCGTGACCGACAGTGCCGTTCGCACCGCTGTGGGCAGCTGGTTTGATGATGCATCGCGCGCTGAACCGGAACATTTCCTTGGCTTGCGTGCGACCGTGCAATCGCTTGGACTGCTCACCGTCGACGAAACCACGCGCAGCGTGCTCAAGGTCATGCTGGTGGCGGCGTTGCTGGTGCTGCTGATCGCCTGTGCGAACGCGGCCAACCTGCTGCTGACGCGCACCCTCGCACGTCGTCAGGAGCTCGCGATCCGGGTCGCTCTTGGGGCGAGCCGATCACGCCTGACTTTGCATCTGCTCGCACAAAGTCTTCTGCTCAGCCTGATTGCGGCAGTCGTTGCAGTTTCGCTGGCAGGTCTTGCCGCGAATTGGACCGATGCCGCGTTCCGTGCCTCGTTTGATGGTCCGCCGCGCTGGATTCATTTCACCCTCGACGGGCGCATCATCGCGATGACCTTTGTCGTGGTCCTGGTCACCGCGCTGGTCGCCGGCCTGCTGCCTGCGCTGCGCGCCGGCGGCAGCGCCATGGCCGGTGACTTGCGTGACGGAGTGCGCAACGTCGGCGCTGGCTTTGCACGCATCAGCCGGGTGCTGATGATCGGTGAAGTTACCCTGTCGTTGACCTTGCTGATTTCGGTCGGCGTGCTCGCCGGCATCGTCAGTGCGCTCGACAACACCGATCTCGGCATTGATCCGCACGGCATCCTGACCGCACGTGTCGGCTTGTTTGAAAATGCCTATCCACAAGGTGGCGACCAGGTACGTCAGTTTGAGGCGATCACGGATCGGCTGCGCGCCGATCCGGCGGTAATCGGGGTCACCGCCGGAACCAACTTGCCCGGCCTCGGCGGCGATCAGCGCCAGGTGCTGGCCGATGGTGACGTAGCCGGCGATGGCGACTTGCCACGAGTCAACTACGCGGCCGTGGATGATCAGTTTCTGTCAGCTTTCAGTATCCAGATGCAGGGCGGCCGCTTCTTTGACAGTCGCGATAGCGCCACGGCGACAGCGGTAGCGGTTGTCGACCAGCGCTTCGCCGATCTGCACGGCGGCAAGGAGGATATGGTCGGTCGACGCTTCCGCCTCGATCCACGCGACAAGGACGCAGCTCTGGTCACTGTCGTCGGTGTGATTCCCGCGTTGCGCATGGGCGAGCCGGACAACCGGTTGCGGCCGACCCTGCTGGTGCCATTGCGCCAGAATCCGGCTCGCTTCGTCAGCCTCGGCATTCACGTCAAAGGTGACCCTGCGGCATTCGCGCCACGCCTGGTCGAGGACCTTCGCGAAGTCGCGCCAGATACCCCGGCGTACTGGGTGCGCAGCTATGCCGATGCGATTCGCGAAGCAACTTTCGCAACCCGCTTGCTGGCAAAGATTTTCGCCGCCTTCGGTGTGCTGGCGCTGGCTTTGGCCGGTGCAGGCCTCTACGGCGTCGTCGCCTTCAACGTTGGCCAGCGCACCCGCGAAATCGGCGTACGCCGCGCACTCGGTGCGTCACCGGCCAGTGTGCTGCGCGATGTGCTGACACGCGCAGGTTGGCAGGTCGGTCTCGGACTGGCGCTCGGGCTGGGATGTGGCCTGGCGCTTGCGCGCGTGCTGACTTCGGTTCTGAACAGTCCCGGCAGTTCTCATGCCTTGACCATTGTCGGAGCCATCGTCGTGCTGATGGCGGCGGCAACGATTGCTGTGGTCGTCCCGGCCCGACGTGCGCTGCGCGTCGACCCAATGGAGGCATTGCGCCATGAATAACGTGCTTGGTGATTTCCGCTTTGCCTTGCGCGCCCTGATGCGCTCGCCCTGGTTCGCGGCCGCCTCGATTGGCATGCTCGCGGTTGGTATCGGCCTCAGCGTGGCGATGGTCAGTGCGGTCAATGGCGTGTTGTTGCGCGGCCTGCCGTTTCCCCACAGTGAACGCATCGTCATGCTCAACGCGAGCAGTGCCAATCAACATGTCGAGCGGGCCAATCTCACCGCGGTCGAAGCGAAACAACTGGCCGCTTCGACACCAGGCTTCGATGCACTGGCCTATTTCACCTACTGGAGCGATACGCTGCAGGTTGATGGCCAGCGTCCGCGTGATGTCACTGCGCAGAAAGTCAGCGCCGAATTTTTCCCGGTGCTCGGCATGCCGCCTTTGCTCGGTCGTACGCTGAATGCCGAAGATGTGCGTGAAAACCGCGCGGTCGCGGTGATCTCGTTTGACGAGTGGCAGCGGACGTTTGCCGGCAGCGCCGACGCGATTGGGCAAGATCTGCATATTGCGGGCATGGCGCCACTGCAGGTTGTTGGGGTCATGCCGAAGACGATTGAGGTGTTCTCGGGCGACACCGGCATCTGGCGCCCGATCAGCGCGGGGGATTTCCCGGTCGATGGGACACGCCAACTCAATCAGCGCTATCTGCTCATGATTGGTCGAATGCACGCCGGTGTCTCGACGGCGCAGGCGCAGGCGGCACTCGATGCGCAGGCGGCATCGATCCGCGCCGCGCATGGCTTGAGCCAATCCGACTGGCGCTTCGCACCGCGATATGTGCTCGATCTGCTGGTTGGCGATATCCGTGTTGCCTTGTGGGGCGCGCTGACCCTCGCCCTGCTGATCCTGCTGATCGCTGCGGCGAACGTCGCGATTCTGATTGATGGCCGACAGACCGCGCGACGCCATGAGCAGGCCGTGATGCAGGCGATCGGCGCAAGTCGTCAGCGCGTCTGGCGCGGCCTGCTCGCCGAGCTGCTGGTCATCTCTGCATTTGCCTCGGTGATCGGCATCGGCATTGCCCAGTTCGGTATCGGCTTGTTGCGTGAGTTCGCCCGCGGCAGCATTCCGCGCGTCGATGGCATCGCAATGGATTGGCGCATGGTTGGCGTCGCCCTGTTGCTTGGATTGGCGATGCCGCTGGTGGCCGTCATCAGCGGCGGCTTGCGCGTCAATGCGCAGGCCAACGAGGCGATCCGCAGTGGTGGCCGCAATCTGCTCGGACAGCGCCGCCAGCGTCGTTTGTTGCCTGCCGGGGCAATGGCCTTGTCGACCTTGAGTCTGGTCGCCGCACTCGGCTTTGGCGCCGTGCTTTGGCAATTGCAGAGCGTGAATCCCGGTTTTTCCGCCGATCACGTGCATGCCTTGCAACTGTTTCGCAGCACGCCGCGCGCTGAATGGAACGGATTCGCCAAGCAGATGCAGGATCAGCTTGCGACCATTCCCGGCGTTCGCGAGGTCGCCCTGACCAGCAGCGCGCCACTGTCGGTGATCGGCCCGAACCGGCTCGATCTTCGCGTCGCCGGTCGTGCCGAAAGCGAGCCGATGCAGGTTGGCTTTCGACGGGTGTCGCCGGGCTATCGCGAACTGCTCGATATCCCCTTGCTCGCCGGTCGCGATTTCGCGGCGAGCGATCGCGAGGGCAGTGAGTCGGTCGCGATCATCAATCACGCCGCGACCAGGCGGATCTTCGGCGATGGCTCAGCGATCGGCCAGCAGATCGAACTGCCGCTCGCGCGGGATCAATGGGTTTCCTGTCGCGTGATCGGTGTTGTCGATGACGTGCACAACGATGGCCTGCGCCTGCCGGCCGCACCCGAAGTGCTGGTTCCGTTCGCCCAGGCTCCGGCGGTTGCGATGACCTTCCTTGTGCGCAGTGATCGCGATGTCGCCGGCATCGGCCTGCAGATGGCCGATGCCCTTGGCGCGATCGATACTCAGCAGACCATCACGCGGCAATACGCACTGGCGGACGATCTCGGCGCGCAACTCGCACCGGCGCAATTCTTCGCCCGCACGGTCGGCGGCTTTGCCATCGCTGCGCTGCTGCTGGCGATGCTTGGGGTCTACGCAGTCGCCTCGCTGCGCCAGCAACAGCGAGTTGGCGAATTGGGCTTGCGTCTGGCCATGGGCGCCGCGCCACGCAAACTCGCCGCTTCGATTCTTGCTGACAGCTTGCGCGGCAGCGCACCCGGCGTCGTGCTGGGCCTGATTGCCGCCGGGTTGGCAATGCGCCTGCTGCAGGCGCAGTGGTCAGGTATCGAGCAAGTCCAGCAATCCACATTGATAGTCGCCGGTCTGATCGCGATGTCGCTGGCGGCGATACTTTCTGCGCTGGTTCCGGCCTGGCGCGCAGCGCGCGTCGATCCGATGACCGCGCTTCGCAACGAATGAGGATTATCGACATGCTTGCCGATTTCAGATTTGCCCTGCGTTCGCTGTTCCGCTCGCCTGTCTTCACGGCGGTTTCCGTGCTCATGCTCGGTGCCGGCATCGGCCTTTCGATCTTCATGTTCAGCAGCATCAATGCCTTTGTGCTCAAGCCGCTACCGTTCCCGGAGCCGGATCAGCTCGTGCATTTCGAGTACACCGACAGTCGTGCGACTTCGCGCAATCTTGCCCTTCCGTCAAGCGACTGGCTGGATCTGCGCGAGCGCCAGAAGACCCTGAAATCGCTGGCTGCGTACATGGTCGGCACGGCCAATCTCGGTGGCATCGATGGACCCGCCGAGCGCCTGTCCGGTGCCTGGGTCAGTGCCGATGCCTTGTCGACGCTTGGCGTGGCGCCGATCCTCGGTCGCGATCTTGATGCCGCCGATCAGATCATGGGCGCGGAGCCGGTCGCGGTGATCGGATTCGCGTTGTGGCAGCAGAAAATGAACGCGGATCCGGCGGTGATCGGTCGCAGCGTGCGCATCAATGGCAAGCTGACTCGCATCGTCGGCGTCATGCCGCGCGACTTTGCCTTTCCGATGGCCGAGTCGGTGTGGCTGCCCTTGTCGAGCAGCCGTGGTTCCGAACAACGCGAAAACCAGGCCATGGTGCTGGCATTCGGGCGTTTGCTGCCCGGCATTTCGATCGCCCAGGCACAAGCGGATTTTTCAAATTTGATGAAGGGGCTCGCCGCCGAACGCGGTCAGCCGTTGCGTGGCGACCAGGCCAAGGTCGAGCCGTTCGCCGATGAGTTCATCCAGCCACAGATTCTCGGTGCAACCAAGACCATGTTCATCGCTGTGCTGTTGGTGCTCTTGATTGCCTGCGCCAACGTGGCCAGCCTGGTCATGGCGCGTTTCTCGGCGCGGGCGCGTGAGCTTTCGGTGCGCGCAGCGCTCGGTGCAAGTCGGCGTCGTCTGGTCATGCAGGTACTCTCTGAATCGCTGATCATTTCTGTTCTGGCCGGCCTGTTTGGCTATGTCGGTGCGGAAGTGGCCGGTCAGTTGATGACGCGGACGATGACCGCGGGCAATGGCTTCATGCCGTACTGGGTCGACTACCGCACCGATTGGCATGATCTGCTCTTCAGTGCTGGCATCGCGCTCGCCGCCGCTCTGCTGGCCGGTCTCGTTCCGGCCTTGCGTGCCGGACGCGTCGATCTGCAGTCCGGTTTGCGCCAGGGCAGTGGCGGCAGCATCGGTGATGGCAGCAAGCTCGGGCGCTCACTGGTCGCCGCCGAAGTGGCCTTGAGTGTGGTGCTTCTGGTCTGCGCCGGGGTCGCCATCCGCAGTGCCTTGCAAGCGCAGGATGCGCCGCTCGGAATCAACACCGATCAGGTCCTCAGCGGCCGCATCGCGATGTTCGACGATGACTATCCCGATGCCGCCGCACGCCTGCGCTTCACCGAGAATCTTGCGCCGCGATTGCGTGCACTGCCCGGCGTCAGCGACGTGGCGTTTGCCAGCACCTTGCCGCTGATGGGCTATGAGCGACAGAAATATGCAAAGGCCGGCGATGACTACGCCGACGACGCCAGCCGTCCGCAAGCCTGGTCGTCGAGTGTCAGCAATGATTTTTTCAAGGTGTTCGGGATCGCCCTGCGCGAAGGCCGCGGCTTCGACGCGCGTGATACGGCGAACAGTCCACTGGTTGCCGTGGTCAGCGCCAGCTTCGCCGCCAAGGTCTGGCCGGGTGGCAACGCCATCGGTCAGCGCGTGCAGCTCAACCCCAAGGATGAGCTGAGTCCGTGGCTCGAAGTCGTCGGCATTGTTGCCGACAGCCTGCAGGCCGATTACCTGATCACCTCGGCAACGCTTCCCGCCCATCGTGGTGATGGCAACGTGTTTCGTCCGATCAGCCAGAATCCACCAACCATCGTCAGTTTTGCCGTGCGCGCGGATGGTGATATCGCGGCATTGAGCGAGCCGATACGCAACGCGGTCAGCGCAGTCGATGCCAATCTTCCGGTGTATTGGCTGCAGGGCATGAACCAGTGGAAGGACAAGATGCTCTGGGGCCCGAATATCCTGGCCAATCTGTTCGGTGTATTCGCCGTGTTTGCGCTGCTCCTCGCCGTCGCCGGCATCTACGCGGTGCTTGCCTTCGACGTCAACGCACGCACCCGCGAGATCGGCGTCCGCCGCGCCCTCGGTGCCGGAACGCGCGGCGTACTCGGCATGGTCTTCAAGCGTGGCGCGCGTCAGGTCATCGTCGGTTTGCTTATCGGCATCCCGCTGGCCTTCGCCTTCTCGCGCCTGCTCGGCGCGGTCGTCATGCCCGGCGCATCGAACGACCCGCTGGTCTACGTCCTCGTTATTGCCGCCCTCGCCATCGCCCTGTTGTTCGCCGCCCTGATTCCCGCCCGCCGCGCCTTGCGTGTTGATCCGATGGTGGCGTTGCGTAGTGAGTAAAACAGATTGCACTTCCACCAGCTTGAGATCTTGCAGGAGCGCCTTCAGGCGCCCCGAAACAGGGGCTTCCATTGGTCGCGAGGCTTTCCGGCAGCCGGAGCGGAAAGCATTGCCCCTGAAGGGTGCTTCTACAGAGAGCGTGGCCTTCTGCCGGGGAATGGGTTGGGTTGGTGAAGTTGGAAGGTTTCCTGGCGGGGTGCGCAGTTTCGGAATTGCCGACTCAACGGGTCGACACGGCTTCAGCTCCCTCCAGGCGCGCAAGCTTGCGGTCGAAGGTGACCAGGATCGCATCGCTGCCCAGTGCTTGGGCGAGTGCCAGCGCGTCACCGAATCCAATCGACGAATCCCGATGAATTTCAAGCGCGCGGGTCAACAGTTGTCGTTGCGCAATCTGATATTTTGCATGTGCAAGAAGCTGCGAGGCGACTTCAGAAATGGCGGATCGGGGGTATTTGTAACTGCGCTCCAACACCCACATGGTTTCAAGGAAGACGCTCGCGCCGATGCCAACCGATGGTTCCGATTGCACACGGGCGCGCGCGGCGATCACTTGCTGCGGAGCCATGTCATCGTCAACCAGCAGGCGGATCAGTACGTTGGTGTCGAGGTTGATCATTTGCTGTTGACCTTCGTGCCGTCATCAACAAGTTTGGCCAACGCCGCATCCACATCGGCAATGCCACGTCCGCGTGGTGCCTTGAGCAAACCAAAAACCGAATCGATTGGGGGTTCGACCACGGCTTCGATCGAGATCTTCGAGCCGCGTTTGACGAAGCGAACCTTGTCGCCTGGCTTGAGGCCGAGATCGCGGCGCAATTCGGCCGGAATCGTTACCTGGCCCTTGCTTGTCATGTTGGATGTTTGCATTGGTAATACTCGTCAGTAAGTAATACATGGATTCTATACCCGCAAGCTTGTGGTAGTCACTCGAACATTGGAACAGCCATGATTCATCTAGAAAAAATCGAAAAGTCCTATCCGCTCGAAGGTGGTCGCAGCTGGGTGTTGCGCAACGTCGATCTGGATATCGCCGAGGGTGAATTTGTCAGCGTGATGGGGCCATCGGGTGCCGGCAAGAGCTCGCTGCTGAACGTGCTTGGCCTGATGGATCACGACTGGCAGGGCTCGTATTCACTCGATGGCGTCGTTGTTGACAAGCTCAACACCAAGCAGCGCCAGGCTCTGCAGCGCGAGAAGATCGGCTTCATCTTTCAGCATTACCATCTGATTGATGATCTGAAGGTTTGCGAAAATCTTGATCTGCCCTTGCAGTACCGCGATGTTCCGGCCAGGGAGCGTGCCGCGCGGGTCGCCGATCTGCTTGATCGCTTCCAGATCGTCGGCAAGAAGGATCTCTATCCGAACCAGCTTTCCGGTGGTCAGCAGCAACTCGTCGCGGTCGCAAGGGCGGTAATCACGCGGCCGAAGGTGCTGCTCGCCGACGAGCCGACCGGCGCGCTGCATTCCGGCCAGGCGCGCATCATCATGGATCTGCTTGCCGAGCTGCACCAGGAAGGCATGACCATCGTCCAGGTCACCCACAACGAGCTCTATGCCAACGAGGCGCAACGCATCGTTCGATTGCGTGATGGCTGGATCGAGAAAGCGGCTGTATGATATCAGCTAGCTAGACTGGCTAGATAGGAGCAGGCAATGAACTGGCAATTGCAGGAAGCGAAGAATCGCTTGAGCGAAGTGGTCAAGGCAGCCAAGACCAAAGGCCCGCAGATCATTACGGTGCGTGGCAAGGAAGAAGTCGCCGTGGTTTCCATAGAGGAACTTCGCCGACTTACTCCGAACAAGGAATCCTTGTTCGAATTCCTGCGCAATTCACCCTTGCGCGGAGTCGAGCTGAATATTGAACGGTCACGCGACAGCGAAGATCGGGATATTGGCCTGTGAGTTTTCTCCTCGATACCTGCGCGTTGAGCGACCCAACCTATCCGCGACCGAATGCAGGCCTGCGCAAGTGGTTCGGCGCGACGCCGGAGAACGCAACCTATATCAGCGTTCTGTCGATTGGCGAGATCCGCAAAGGACTTGAGCGACTCGATAGTGCGCCGAAGGCGGCGAAGATCGGCACCTGGCTTGATCACGAGCTGATGCCGCGATTCGACCGACGACTGCTCGATGTGGATCTGGAAGTCTGCAAGGTCTGGGGCCGCGTTTGCGGCAAGCTTTCGAAGCAGGGGCGTCCACAACCCGTGATCGACAGCTTGATCGCGGCGACAGCCATCGCCCACGGACTTGCCCTGGTTACTCGCAACGTCCGGGATTTCGCTGATTTCGACATTGAGGTCATCAATCCATGGACATGAGCAAACCCCATATCCTCATCGCCGACGATCAGCGCGATGTGCGCGAGGCCTTGCGTCTGCTGCTCAAGAGCGAGGGCTGGACGTGCACCGCGGTCGAAGGTCCGGCCGAGGCGCTAGAAGCCGCTCGCAAGCAGCATTTCGACGTGGCCTTGATCGATCTGAACTACACGCGCGATACGACCTCGGGCGCCGAGGGTCTCGAACTGCTCGGCGAGTTGAAGGCGCTTGATGAAGAACTGCCAGTCGCGGTGATGACGGCCTGGGGCACGATCAATGTTGCCGTCGAGGCGATGCGCCGTGGCGCCGGTGATTTTGTCGAGAAGCCGTGGGACAACCAGCGCCTGATGAGCGTACTCGCCAACCAGCGGGCTCTCGGTCGCGCGCGTCGTCGTGGCCAACGCTTGCAGGCCGAAAATGTGCTGTTGCTGGGTCCGGCCGCCGAAGGCTTCATTGCCGAATCACCGTCCATGCTGCGTCTGCTGGAAACGCTGGCGCGGGTTGCGCCTTCGGATGCGAATGTATTGATTCTCGGCGAGAACGGCACCGGCAAGGGCGTCATCGCGCGCCTGCTGCATGATGCTTCCAGGCGCAACGAGAAAAGCTTCGTCAAGGTCAACATGGGTGGTATTCCGGAGACCGTGTTCGAGGCCGAGATGTTTGGCCATGTGCGCGGCGCGTTCACGGATGCCAAGTCCGACCGCATCGGTCGTTTCGAGCTGGCCGATGGTGGCAGCCTGTTTCTTGATGAAATTGCCAATATCCCGCTCGCCCAGCAGCCGAAGTTGTTGCGCGTTCTGGAGGATGGTGAGCTCGAGCGGGTGGGTTCCTCGCGCACGCTGAAAGTGGATGTGCGCCTGATATCGGCGACCAATGCCGACCTCTCCGCCGAAGTCGCAAGCGGCGCGTTCCGCAAGGATCTGCTGTTCCGCTTGAACACGGTTGAATTGCACTTGCCACCGCTGCGCGAGCGCGGCGAGGATATTCCCCTGCTCGCCAATTCATTCCTTGATCGCTTCGCCAAGCGCTATCAGCGCGACGGCATGCGCTTCGCCTCATCGGCGATGAACGCCTTGTCCGCCTATGCCTGGCCGGGCAATGTGCGTGAGCTCTCACATGCGATCGAGCGCGCCGTGCTGATGGCAGCCAGCGATGTGCTGGATGCCTCGGCGCTCAATCTGAATGCCGGTTCGGTCGCCGTCGGTGTCGGGGCGATGGCTGCACCGGCAGGCAATGGTCAGGTCACGGTCGAAGAATCCGAGAAGCAGCTCGTGCGCCAGGCGCTGGAAAAAACCGGCGGCAATATCCAGCGTGCGGCGGCGATACTGGGCTTGAGCCGGCCGGCCCTGTATCGGCGCATGGAAAAATATGGCATTGAATAGACGCCGCCGTGAACAACAATGCTTTTCCTTCTCCCTCCGAGAGAAGGGAAGGGCATGAAACATGCCGCTTGATCTGAATCAGCATCGCGCACGCGCAACCCGCTGGGGCTACGAAACGCGCCTGTTCGTCGGCGCATTGATTGTTGCCCTGCCTGCCTTGCTGACCCTGCTTGTCGTGCTCTGGACTGACGAAGAGATGCGCTCCTGGGCGATGCTGGCGTCGATATTGGTCACTTTGACAACAGTGGTGCTCGCGTTCGAGGTCCGTCGTCGAGCCGTGTATCCGTTGCGGACCATGGCGAATCTGCTCGAGGCTTTGCGCGAAGGGGATTACAGCCTGCGTGGTTCGGCGGCGCGGCGCGGCGATGCGATTGGCGAGGTCGTCATCGAGATCAATACGCTGTCGCAAACCTTGCGCGAACAGCGTCTCGCGGTTGAGGAAAAAAGCGCCTTGCTGGCCAAGGTGATCGCGGCACTCGATATCGCCGTACTCGCGTTTGATGCGGAGGGCTTCCTCAAGCTGGCCAACCCGGCCGCAGAACGCCTGCTCGGTTCACCTTTCGACAAGTTGAACGGGCGCGCGGCGGCGGCGCTGGATCTCGGAGACTGGCTGGGTGCGCACGAGCCGCGGATCAGCGAACGCACCTTCCCCGGCGGCAGCGGGCGCTGGGAGGTCCGCCGCGCGCAGTTTCGCGAGGATGGCCGACCGCACGATCTGCTCGTCATCACCGATCTGAGTCGCGCCCTGCGCGAGGAAGAGCGCCTGGCCTGGCAACGCCTGTTGCGCGTGCTCGGTCATGAGCTCAACAACTCGCTGGCGCCGATCCGTTCGATGGCGGCAACCCTGGCCAAACTGCTCGCCGTCGAGCCGCTCGCCGAAGACTGGCGCGACGATGCCGGCAGCGCGCTCGGGGTGATTGGCGATCGTGCCGAAGCGCTGGCCCGATTCATGGCGCGCTACACCGCGTTCGCCCGATTGCCGCCACCGAAACCGAAATCGTTCGCCTTTGCCGAACTTGTCCAGCGCATTGTCCATCTGGAGCAGCGCATGTCGGTGCTGGTCGAGGCAGGCCATGAAATCCAGATCAACGCGGATCCCGATCAGATCGAGCAAGCGCTGATCAATCTGCTCAAGAACGCCGTCGATGCAACCTTGCCCGGTGGCGGCGAGGTGCGGGTCCGCTGGCAACAATCGGGCGATGGAGTGACCCTGGAAATCATCGATTCCGGATCTGGTCTGCCGCATAGCGAAAACCTGTTTGTGCCATTCTTTACCACCAAACCGGGCGGTTCGGGCATTGGCCTGGTGCTCGCTCGCCAGATCATCGATGCGCATGACGGTAGTTTGAGCCTGGAAAATCGCGAGGATGCACAAGGCTGCGTGGCGCGTGTCATCCTGCCACTTTGAGGCGATCCCTGTGTTGAAGGAAGGGCAATGGCGGAAGAATCCCGGCTCGACAGTCAGTTGAATCCGATTCGGCACAACGCGCACTTTGCGTTGGGCCTGCTTGGCGTGTTCATGCTCATCTTCATCGCTTTGGGGATCAATCCGGCAACGCGTTCGGACTGGTTGCTGGAAAACGTCATCACCGTGTTCGCCGTGATCTGGTTGATCTGGTCGTATCGGCGGCTTCCCTTGTCGAACATCGCCTGCGCGCTGCTTTTCATCTTCGGCGTGCTGCACGAAATCGGCTCGCACTACCAGTACTCGGATGTCCCCTACGATCACTGGTTTGCCTCGATCAGCGGCGGCCATTCTCTGAACGCGATGCTCGGCTTCGAGCGCAATCAATACGATCGCCTCGTCCATTTCATGTATGGCTTGCTGATCACGCCGGTGGCCGCCGAAGTGATTGCCGCGCGGGTGCGCTTGCGCGGCGTCTGGCTGTTCCTGTTGCCGGTCACCTTCATGATGTCGCATGCCTTGATCTACGAACTGATCGAATGGTTCGCCGCCAGCGTGTTTGCCGCCGACATTGGCCAGGCCTATCTCGGCACGCAAGGCGACGTCTGGGATGCGCAGAAGGACATGTTCCTCGCAACCATAGGCTCGTTGATCGCGCAGCCATTGTGGATGTGGCAGCGTTCGAGGGAGCGATGCGCCGAAAGCTCGACGAATGCTGCAAGTACAAGTACCTCGCGCACTTGAAGCCGTTGGCGCCCTCGGGTATCACTGCAGGCTCATTCCTGACGGTGGCCTGGCGATGCGATTGATCTGCGCACTTTGTGTCTTGTTGGCAACGACTGGGCTGCATGCAGCCGAAAAGCGCGTCATTACCCATGAAGATCTCTGGCTGATGCCGAGAGTCGGTGCGCCGGTAACCAGCCCGGATGGTGCCAACGTCGCCTTTCAATTGCTCGAACCCGCGTACAAGAAGGAGGAGCAAGTCGCCGATCTCTGGCTGGTGCCCAGTGACGGTCGTGAGCCGCCACGCAGGATCACTTCCGGAAAAGGTGGTGAGGACTCTCCTGCCTGGAGCAACGACAGCCACCGACTCGCTTTTTCGGCCAAGCGTGGCGATGACAAACAGGCGCAGATCTACATCATCGACCTCGCCCGCGGGGGCGAAGCGCAGCGTGCCACCAAGATCTCCACCGGCGCCACAATGCCGCAATTCTCGCCCAACGGCCTGCATGTGTTGTTCGTCAGCAATGTCTACCCCGAGGCACTCAACGACGCCGACAGCGAGCGTCTGGCCAAGGAGAAGAAGGATCAGAAGTTCAAGGCGCGCACCTATACCTCCTACCCGATCCGCAACTGGGACAAGTGGATTGATGAAAAACAGGCTCACCTGTTCGTGCAAAGGATCGGTGAGCAGGACGCCCGCGATCTGCTGGCAGGCAGCGCGCTGATCAAGCTGCCAGGTTTTGATCTGGCCAAAGGCTCCGCGCGCTGGACACCCGATGGCAAGGCGGTGGTTTTCGCCGCCAGCCGCAATCGCGATCGTGCAGCCTGGTCGTTCACCCACGACGATCTGTGGATGGTCTCGATCAATGGCGATGAGCCGCGACGTCTGACCGGTGCCGCCGGAATCGAAGCCGGTGACTCCTGGGAGGCCCCGGAATTCAGTCGCGATGGACGCAGCCTGTTTGCGATCGTCGAGCCGCGAACGGACAAGGTCTACAACGCCCCGCTGCTTGGCATGTTTGACTGGCCATCGATGCGCGAACGAGGTCGTATCCGCCTGCCTGAAGGCCGCAAGATCGCTGATTTCGCGATCTCGCCTGATGGCAAGCACGTCGATCTGCTTGGCGAGGACGCCGGCCAGCTCAAGCTGTTCCGTGCCGCGACGCGATCCGGCGAGGCGCAGCTCATCGGTGCGCCCGCGCACGGCATGGTTTCCGATCTAAGCATGGGCGGAACGCGGTCACCGGTGTTGATCGCCGTGTACGAGAGTGCGACCGAACCGCCCGAGATCGTGCGATTGAATCCGAATGGCGTAGATTTCCGGCGTTTGTCATCGTTTGCGCGGAGCAAGGCTGCTGCGCTGGATCTTCCACCCGTCGAGAATTTCTGGTTCACCAATGAGCGTGGCCAGCGCATCCACAACATGATCGTTCGGCCTCCAGCTTTCGATCCGCGCAAGAAATATCCGCTGCTGGTGCTGATGCACGGTGGCCCGTATTCGCAATGGCACGATGCCTGGGTACTGCGTTGGAACTATCACCTGCTTTCGGCAGATGGATATGTTTTGCTGCTGACCAACTACGTCGGCTCAACCAGCGGGAGCGAGGCATTTGCGCAAGCCATCCAGGGAGATCCGCTCAAGGGTCCGGCCGACGACATCAATCAGGCGGCTGACGAGGCGATCAGACGTTACTCATTCATCGACGCGAACCGTCAGTGCGCGGCGGGTGCCAGCTACGGCGGTCATCTGGCCAACTGGCTTCAAGGAACGACAACCCGCTACCGCTGCCTGATCAGCCACGCCGGTCTGGTCAATCTCGAATCGCAATGGGGTACGAGCGATCACTCCTACGGCCGCGAGATCGCGGTGGGCGGACCGGTCTGGGAGCAGAACCCGATCTGGCGCGAGCAGAATCCGATTCGTCTGGCGGCCAATTTCAAGACACCGGTTCTGGTCAGTTTCGGCGAGAAGGATTTTCGCGTTCCGCTCAACAACGGACTCGAATACTGGACTGCGCTGCAGCGTCAGCAGGTCGAGAGCAAACTGATCATCTTCCCCGATGAGAACCACTGGATCATGAAAGGCGAAGATAGTCGCTACTACTATGCCCAGGTTCGCGACTGGCTGAAAACCTACCTCGAACCGACATCGCCACCACTAAAAGCAATACCTGCGGCGGCGTCAAAAGCGGAATGAAAAAAGCCCCGCGATGCGGGGCTTTTCGTAACGCTGGAGAGCAAACAGAATTACTTGGCCTTGAGGCCCGAAGCATCGACGTCAACGACGCCCTTGATGCCCTTGGCAACCGCAATGGCCTTGTCGACACCTGTCTGGGAGTCGAGAACGCCGATCAGGGTGACCACGCCGTTCGTGGTATTCACCGAAATATCGGTGCTGGAGATTCCATCCGTGGTGGCCAGGTCAGCCTTGACCTTGGTGGTGATCCAGGTATCGGTCACCGGCTGCTCGGAATCCATGTCCGCGGCGTTTTCGGCTGGCATCGGCTGCTCGGCCGCAATGGCCATGCTTGATCCACCAACGACCAATGCGATACCGAGGGCAATGCGATTCAAAATGGGAGCTGCATTCTTCATGGGGTTTCTCCTTGTGTGAGGTTCAAACTCCGATTGACGGAGCGAGGTCGGTGGGTGTCTGTATTTTGCGAGCGACACCCGTCGGCGAACTCGGCAGCAAGTCTGGTGAAGCGCAAACGTATGAGTGCTGAACAACGTGGATTTAACGTGGTTGCGGGGGGTCTGCCGTTCAGGCCCGCAGCCAGTCAGCGTTCAGCAGAGAACTCGCGCGCAAGCAATCCATAGATCGCGCTGTCCTGAATTTCGCCTTCAACGTGCCAGCGTTCGCGCAGCCGACCCTCAAGTTGAAAGCCAAGCGATTCAACCAGGCGACAAGAGGCTACATTGCGCGGATCGATATCTGCTTCGATCCGCTGAAAGTCCAGTGAGTCGAGTGCGTAGGCAATCACCGTGGTCAAAGCCTCGCGGCCAAATCCATTTCGCCAGTACGCGCTTGACAACGCATAGCCGATCTCAGCGCGGCGGTGCTTCGGGTTGAGTGAGAACAACGTCGTGGTGCCGATGACCTTGTCGTTCTCGCGCAGTGCGACTCCCCACTGCAGGTGCGTGCCATTGATGCGGCCGGCATTGATGTTGCGCAGGTAGGCTTCCGCCTCCGCAGCTTGCTTGAACGGCGCGTGGCTCCAGTAGCGCATGGTCTGCTCGTCGGAAAAGATCGCGAACAGATCCTCGATATCGGACAGCTGCAACTGACGCAGGCGCAAGCGCCGCGAGTCCAGAGTCGGCAAGGTCTTTTTCGATTTCATGCGCGCAGTATCGGTGGAGAGTCGGGATACGGGAATAGCGGAGTGGGGATGATTCCATGCGCGCCGACACATCGCAGCATTTGCCGGGTTTTCTCTTGATCACAATCGGTCCGCGAAGAGAGATTTTCGCGACATGCGAATTCAGGTGATTCCAGCGCACACACCTCGCGACACCGTGATGTCCGGATCACCCAGCCATCCCGGACAACCCTCATCACCAAACTCCCATCGCGGCTCCAGTGACTTTGCTGATGGTGTTCTCTTGTGCGCCGCTTCGCTGCACGGCATCCCTGCACTTTTTCCCCCGCATCCCACCCCTCTAGTCGCCCCTGCGCAGGCAAGGGCCCGGCGACCCTGTTCTTGATTTTTCGTCGAGGCGAAGCGCAGCAACCCTGCATTTGCTGCCCTCGAATCCCACCCTCCCGTCGCCCCTGCGCAGGCAGGGGCCCAGTGACCCTGTTCCTGAGTTTGCGTCGCGGCGACGCGCGGCAACTCTGCATTTGCTGTCCTCGAATCCCACCCCTTTCGTCGCCACTGCGCAGGCAAGGGCCCAGTAACCCCGTTCTTGATTTTGCGTCGCGGCGAAGCGCAGCAACCCCGCACTTGCTGCCCTCGAATCCCACCCATCTCGTCGCCCCTGCGCAGGCAGGGGCCCAGCGACCCTGTTCTTGATTTTACGCCGCGGCGAAGCGCAGCAACCCTGCACTTTTTCCCCCGCATCCCACCCCTCTCGTCGCCCCTGCGCAGGCACTGTCTCTTGATCACATCTTTGGCATCATTTCTTGGGCCAGGTGATAGCCCTCAATGCGTTGTTGTAGGCGCGCCCAACCCCGCCACAGGGCATCCCAACCCGGACGTCCTGTTCGCTTCGTGTCAGCAAACCCACCCAGTCTGGCCAGAGCCAAACAGGCCCATCGAAGTCCCGGCGGT
>NZ_DASSYD010000096.1:0-32699 GCF_035703485.1 Dokdonella sp.
AGGTGCCGGCATCGCTGCCTGGCGATTTCGACAACGAAGCCGCGACCAGACTTTATGAGTACCGGTTTACCGAGCTGGAATCGAGTGATTACCCGGCCCTGTTCTGGCTGGGCCGCCTGTTTGCGCAAGGTCAGCGCAGGATTTTCGATCTTGGCGGGCATGTCGGCGTGAGCTACTACGCCTACCAGCAGTATCTGGACTTTCCGGCGGACTTGCGCTGGCAGGTGCATGACACGCCCTCGGTGATGGAGAAGGGGCGCGAGCTCGCCGGAAAGCGAGATAGTCTGAAGCGGCTGGAATTCGTCGAACTGCAGGTCGCAGACGGCTGCGATGTATTGATGGCGAAAGGCTCCCTGCAATATCTCGACTACAGCCTCGCTGACCTCATCCGGCGCATGCAGGTTCCGCCACGACACCTGCTGATCAACCTGACCCCGATGCATTCGAGTCAGTCGTTTTTTACCTTGCAGCACATCGGCATTGCCGTGTGTCCGTATCGAGTCAGTGCAGTGCCTGCGTTCCTTTTCGAGATTCGCGAGCTTGGCTATCGCCTCAATGTGCGCTGGGACCATCCCGAGCGAACGCTGCGTGTGCCATTTCACCCGGGATATTCGATTGATCGCTATCACGGTTTTCTTTTCAGTCGAGATTGATGACGTGGACAAGTACAAACATGGGACAACGGCGTAGTTGACCGTGCCACCTTGTACACCAATGCCCTGATCTGATTTACTTCAGGGTCTGTTCGACGATCCATTTCCGGACGGAGTGTGTTCATGAAAGATGCCTCTCCAAGCCAACTTGAGCTGGATTGGTCAAGTTTTGATCCCTGGCGCATTCAACCGCTCCGCCATCGATTGATAGAGCATCCGTTGCTGCAGCCGGATCAACTCGTCGCGCTTGGCGCACGACTGGAAGTGGACGGGCGTGTGCGCACGCACAGCAACGATGCCGAGGCCGGCACACCGTTCAACACCGCTCCACGCCTGCATCCCAACCGGCGCTCGGCAACCGACACGCTGGAACACATCAGCGAAGCCAAGGCCTGGATGTCGCTGCTCAATGTGCAGACCGACGACATCTACCGAAAGCTGGTCGATGCAGTGCTGGATGAAGTTCGCGCGGGAGTCGACTCGGTCGATCCGGGCATGTGTTATCGGGGCGGCTGGATTTTTGTCACTTCACCGCGCACGGTCACGCCATTCCACTACGACAAGGAACACAACTTCATTCTGCAGATTCGTGGTCGCAAGACCCTGCACGTCTGGGATCATCGTGACGAAGTCGCCGCCAGCGAGGCATCTCGTGACCGCTTCCACGCCCGCCACGAACGTGACCTGCTGGTTTGGAACGAAGCCTTGCGCGAACGCGCGCAGACCTTCGAGCTTGAACCTGGAATGGGCGCGTACATGCCATCGACCAGTCCACATATGGTCGAGAATGGCGACGAACCATCGATCACGATGAGTTTCACCTACTACACGGATTCGACGCGCCGCGACAGCCTCCTGCATCGCGCCCACTACCGGCTGAGCCAGCTTGGATTGAAGCCGCCACCGGTTGCCAGGCATGCAGCCATCGATGGCCTGCTTCACGCAACGCTCAGTGCCTCGGCGGAAGTCCGCAACCGCTTGCTGCGCATGCTCGGGCGCACCCCTCATTCTGATCGCGCTTCATACGCTTACGCCGATGTTTACTGAAGTTGGCAGTACAATAAGTGATCGCTTTGCGACCTGTGAGCGTGGCACCTGAGCCAATGTCCATCGCGCCCCGACATGCTGAAACGGAAGTCACGCTTCGTGATGTTCTGGACTGCGGCCAGACCGTTGTGCTCGATCGCGCCTTGCCGATTGAGCGGCCGCTTGACGCGGATCTTCTGCAGCGTTTTCGCGCACGCGCGGAGCGCCTGCAAATTGCCGAAGATGATTTTTTCCAGATCGCGCTGGCCGTGCTTGATGCGCGCCTGACTGGACAGCGTGATGTGTGCGTGAAGGGTCATGATGGAAGCGTGCGCAGCGTTCAACCTGGGGGCAAAGTTCACCTCGATAGCTGGTTGACCGAGATGCTTGCTTCATCAAGCAAAGCAGGCGCGACCAATAGTCCGAGCATGATCGGATGTTGGGCGCGCAGCCGGGAGGGTGCTGAATCCTGCGCCGCCGAGAACGCGCCGGCGTGGTTTGTCGTTGCGGGAGAACCGGCAGCGCTTGGCGTGATCGCCGGCAGCTCGCCATTCACTTCAGAAACACTGCAACGATTGCTCGCAGGCTTGCACGAAGTCCTGCGTGGCCTCGCCGACGCCGAAAATCTTGCCGAGGTTTCACCGCTGTCACGGGAGGAGCGTCAGCGCTTGCTGCGGGACTGGAACGACACGGCCCGGGCGCGCAAGGCAGACGACACCGTCCACGGCCTGTTTGTCGACATGGCGCGAGCCTCGCCGCGGGCCATCGCCCTGATCAGTGGTCAGACACGGGTGAGCTACGCGGAACTCGAAACGCGAGCGCGCAAGTTTGCCGAGGGACTGCGTACGCATGGTGTGGTCGCCGGAGCGACGGTGGCTCTGCTGCTTGACCGGGGTACCGATGCAATCGTGGCAATGCTCGGCATCCTCATGGCTGGCGGTGCCTACCTGCCACTTGATCGCAGTCATCCGCGCGAGCGTCTGCAGTTTGCGCTCAAGGATGCCAAAGCTGTCTTCGCCATCGTCGGTGATGCATCGCTGACCAAACTGGACGAGCTCGGCGCACCCGTCATCCGTGTTGCCGCGCTAGAAAACACGACGGACACTGCCGCTATCGACGCTGCGGAAAGCGCGAGCGGCGATGGCACGGCGTTGGCCTATGTCATGTACACTTCGGGCTCGACCGGCGAGGCCAAGGGTGTCGAGATCGCGCATCGCTCGATCATTCGCCTGGTCCGCGATGTTGATTACATCCGCCTCGATGCGTCGTCACGCATCCTGCACGCGGCACCGCTTGGCTTCGATGCCTCGACCCTCGAAATCTGGGGCGCCCTGCTCAACGGCGGCTGCGTGGTCATTCACCCGGAACGCATTCCGAGCGGGCCTGGTCTGGCCCGCTCGATCCAGCACGATGGCGCGCGTATCGCCTGGCTGACCGCTGCGCTGTTCAACACCCTCGTCGATGACGATCCACACCATCTTGCCGGCCTGGAGCAGTTGTTGATTGGCGGAGAGGCGCTCTCGGTGACGCATGTGCGTCGCGCACTCGCGGTCTTGCCGGCGACGACGATCATCAACGGTTACGGTCCGACCGAATGCACGACATTTGCGGCGACCTGGCCGATCCCGCTGGATCTGCCTGCCGATACGGTTTCGATTCCGATTGGCCGGCCCATTGCCGATACGCGTCTGTACATCCTCAATGCCAGTGGAGAGCCGGTACCGGTTGGCGTGATCGGCGAACTGCATATCGGCGGGGCCGGTGTTGCGCGGGGCTATCTGGGCCGGCCTGAACTGACGGCGGAACGTTTCGTCAGCGATCCATTCGGCGAGCCTGGTGCGCGCATGTACCGGACCGGCGATCTGGCCCGCTGGCTGGCGCAAGGTGTGGTCGAGTTCATCGGTCGTGCCGATGGCCAGGTCAAGATTCGTGGTTTTCGCATCGAGACTGCCGAGGTCGAGATTGCGCTGGCCCGGCATCCGGCTGTGCGTGCAGCCGCAGTGATTGCCCGCGAAGACCGCCCCGGACAGAAGCGCCTGATCGCCTATCACGTCGACAACGGCGAAGTGGCACCGGCCCAGTTGCGTGATTTTCTCGCCCGGACATTGCCGGAGTTCATGCTGCCGGCGCAGTTCGTCCGCATCGACGCATTGCCGCTGACCGCCAACGGCAAGCTTGATCGTCGTGCCTTGCCGGTGCCCGATTCCGCGCGTCCGGATCTGGCCGTTGCGTTTGCTCCCCCGCTCGGCGCGACCGAGCAGCGCATCTGTGCCGTGTTTGCCGATCTGGTCGGCATTGACGAGGTCGGACGCGATGACAATTTCTTCGATCTGGGTGGCAACTCGTTGCTCGCAGTGCGTGCGGTCTCACGTCTCGACGATGTCGCCGGCGCGTTGTCGATCACCGATTTCTTCCGTGGCCCGAATGCGCGTGCGCTGGCGGTGATTATCGATTCCGGCAAGGAGGTATCGGTCGCCGCATCGCGGATGAGTCGGGGGCGGGTCGGCGCAGGCAACGAGCCGATTGCAATCGTCGCCATGTGCGGACGTTTTCCCGGTGCCGACAATGTCGAAGCATTCTGGGACAACCTGTGTGCAGGCCGTGATTCGATCACGCTGTTCGAGCCAGGCGAGATCGATCCCTGGGTGCCCCGCGAACAGCGTGATGATCCGGCTTACGTGCGTGCGCGCGGTGTGATCGAAGGGGTCGAGGATTTCGATGCCGGCTTTTTCGGCATCAGTGCGCGCGAAGCCGATCTGACCGATCCGCAACACCGGATTTTCCTCGAACTCTGTTGGGAAGTGCTGGAGCGAGCTGGCCACGTACCGGATGCGCACGAGGCACCGGTTGGTATTTTTGCCGGCATGTACAACGCCACATATTTCCAGCGGCATGTGTCGGCGTATCCGGACCGGATCGATCTGCTTGGCGCTTTCCAGGTGATGCTGGCCAATGAAAAGGACTACATCGCCACGCGGGTCGCCCACAAACTCAATCTGACCGGCCCGGCGGTCAGCGTGCATACCGCCTGTTCGACCTCACTGGTGGCGATCTGCCAGGCGGTCGATGCCTTGCGCGCCGGTCGTTGCGCGATGGCCCTGGCCGGCGGTGTCTCGGTCACTTGTCCGCCGCGCAGCGGATACCTTTACCAGGAAGGCGCGATGCTGTCGCCCGATGGTCATACGCGGACGTTTTCAGCGGATGCGCAAGGCACCGTATTCAGCGATGGTGCAGCGGTCGTCCTGCTCAAGCGTCTTGCCGACGCCGAGGCTGATGGCAATCATGTTCACGCGGTGATTCGTGGTTGTGCAGTCAACAACGATGGCGCGGCCAAGGCCAGCTTCACCGCGCCGAGCGGTGCCGGTCAGGCCGCCGTGATCGCGATGGCCCTCGATGATGCCGAAGTCGACGCGCGCTCGATCAGCTACGTCGAAGCGCATGGCACGGCCACGCCGCTCGGAGACCCGATCGAGATCGAAGGTTTGACCACGGCATTTCGGCGCAGCACCGAGGCGAACGGCTACTGCGCAATTGGCTCGGTCAAGAGCAACGTCGGTCACCTGGTCATTGCCGCCGGTGCCGCCGGTGTGATCAAGACCGCGCTGGCCCTCGACAGCCGCCGATTGCCTGCCAGCCTGCATGTCGAGGCTCTGAATCCAGACATCGACTTCGCGCACTCGCCGTTTGTCGTCAATCGCGCGCTCAGCGACTGGCAGGGTGAATGGCCGCTGCGTGCCGGCGTCAGTGCGTTCGGGGTCGGCGGCACCAACGCCCATGTCGTGCTCGAAGAGGCACCACCGGCACGTCCGTCGGACAAATCAGATGGGCCGCAGTTGCTGCTGCTCTCGGCGCGCAGCAGCGAAGCGCTGGCAGAATCGGCGCAACGACTTGCTCGACATCTGCAGGCCAATCCGGATGAAAATCTGGCTGACGTCGCATTCACCTTGAGCCATGGTCGCAAGGCATTCACACGACGAACCGCCCTCGTTGCCGATGATCTCGTCGATGCGGTTGCAAAACTTGGACAATTGAATTGCGCGAGGGCGGGAGCCAGGGTTGGCGATGCCGGCGTCGTTTTCATGTTTCCCGGTCAGGGTGCCCAGTATCCGGGCATGGGCCGGGACCTTCATGCCCGCGAGCCGGTGTTCCGTGCCGCACTGGATGAGTGCGCTGAATTGCTGGCTGGCGAGCTGGGTTTCGATCTGCGCGAGCGCCTGTTCTCCGACGAGGCCGATGCCTTGCTCGATACCGGCATCACCCAGCCGGCGACGTTCGCGATCGAATACGCGCTGGCCAGACTGTGGCTGTCGCTCGGCATTGTTCCGCGCATGCTGATCGGCCATAGCGTCGGTGAGTTCGTCGCTGCAGTGCTGGCCGGAGTCATGAGTCTGGCCGACGGCCTGCGCCTGGTCGCGCGGCGTGGCCGACTGATGCAGGCGCAGCCGGCCGGGGCCATGCTGTCAGTGCGTCTTGCGGCCGAACAGCTCAAATCGCGTCTGCCAGCGTCGCTGTCGCTGGCCGTCGAAAACGGGCCTTCGGCTTGCGTCGTGGCCGGTGAAATCGCCGATGTCGAAACCTTGCGTATCGCGCTCGATGCGGATGGCATCGCCTGCCGCAGGCTGCGCACCTCACATGCCTTCCACTCGGCGATGATGGATCCGGTGCTCGAACCGTTTCATGCGGAAGTTGAACGCATTGCCCTGTCGGCGCCGAAGCTGCCGATCATGTCGACCCTGCTGGCGAGCGTGCTCAGCGATGACGATGCCATCTCGGCAGATTACTGGACTCATCATCTGCGCGGCACGGTCCGTTTCCATTCCGCGCTGGCGAGTCTGCTGAAATCCCATCCCGCTGTCGGCCTGGTCGAAATTGGCCCGCGCGCAACCTTGACTACACTGGCCCGTCAGCAGACGCAAAAGCCGCGTCTGGCGCTGGCCTCGCTGGCCGATTCCGCGCAAGCCGAGACGGCGGGCTGGCTGGCCGCGATCGGACAATTGTGGGCGGCTGGCGTGCCGCTCGATCTCGGCGTTCTCGATAGCCGATCCTGCAAACGTCGTGTGCGCTTGCCGACTTACCCGTTCGAGCGCAGCCGTCACTGGCTCGATGCACCCGCTTCAGGTTCCGATGCGCTGATTGCGGCGAAACCTCAAACCACCCCAACCAGCCTGGTCCAATCAGGCTTGCCCCCGGAGATAGTCATGGCGACTGCGTTGCCTGCCGGTGCCCCCGATCGACGCCCGCGCGTCCTCAGTCAACTGAAATCATTGATCGAGGATGTATCCGGCATTGAACTCGACGATGCGGATACCGCGGCCAATTTCATCGAGCTTGGCCTCGATTCGCTGGCTCTGACCCAGGTCTCACTGCAACTGTCCAAAGTCTTTGGCATCAAGCTGAGCTTCCGCCAGTTGATGGAGAACCTGTCCAGCCTCGACAGTCTGGTCGCGCATATCGACAAGGAAATGCCGGCGGAAGTCGAACCGGCAGCCGCGGCAGCGCCCATCCCCGCTCCAGCGGTCGCAGCGCTGCCAATGCCGATGCCCGGCGTCGCCCTGGACGGCAGCACGGTGCAGCAGGTTATCCAGCAGCAGATGCTGATCATGCAGCAGCAACTGGCTCTGCTTGGTCACGGGGCGACCGCGCCCTCTGCAGCGTCTGCCAGTGCGGCTCCGCCCGCTCCCGCTTCGGCACCCGCCGCACCGCCGCCCGCGCTCGACAGTGAGGAGGCGGCACTCGTGCATACGCGCTACGACGTCAAGAAGGCGTTTGGCGCGATAGCGCGTATCCACTCCGAGCGTGACAAGCTCAGCGAACGCCAGCGACTGCGGCTCGATCTCTTCATGCGCCGCTACATGGAGCGCACGCGCAAGTCCAAGGCCTACACGACCGAGCATCGTCCGCACCTGGCTGATCCGCGCGTGGTCAATGGCTTCCGTCCGCTGCTCAAGGAGATTGTTTATCAGATCGTCGTCGACCGCTCGAAAGGAGCGAGACTCTGGGACCTTGATGGCAATGAATATATCGATGCCCTGAATGGCTTCGGCATGAGCCTGTTCGGCTGGCAGCCGGAGTTCGTCCTCGACGCGGTGCGCCACCAGCTCGAACGTGGTTACGAAATCGGGCCGCAGCATGCCTTGGCCGGTGAGGTGGCGAAACGCATCTGCGCGATGACCGGGTTCGATCGCGCCGGTTTGTGCAATACCGGTTCGGAAGCGGTCATGGGTGCGATCCGCATCGCGCGCACGGTAACCGGGCGCAACACCCTGGTGATATTCAGCGGTTCGTATCACGGCATCTTCGATGAAGTGATCGTGCGCGGCACGAAAAAATTGCGCTCGATTCCGGCAGCGCCAGGCATTTTGCGCAACACAGCCGAGCATGTGCTGGTGCTCGACTACGGCACGCCGGAAACCCTGGCCATCATCCGCGAGCGGGCCAGCGAAATTGCCGCCGTGCTGGTCGAACCCGTGCAAAGCAGACGGCCCGATTTCCAGCCGCGCGAGTTTCTGCATGAGCTCAGATCGGTCACCCGCGACAGCGGTGCATTGCTGATCTTCGATGAAGTCGTTACCGGCTTTCGTTCGCATCCGCGAGGTGCCCAACATATATTTGGTGTCGACGTCGATCTGGCCACCTATGGCAAAGTACTCGGTGGCGGCTTTCCAATCGGCGTGATTGCCGGCAAGCGCGAATACATGGATGCTCTGGATGGCGGTCATTGGCAGTTCGGTGATGATTCCGTGCCGACGGTTGGCGTCACCTATTTCGCCGGAACGTTTGTGCGGCATCCGTTGGCACTGGCTGCGGCCAAGGCCGTTCTCGACCATCTGGCCGAGCAAGGACCGGCCTTGCAGGAAGGCCTCAACGCGCGAACCACGGCCATGGTCGAGCGCATGAACACGGCTTGCAGCGAGCTCGGTGCGCCGATTGCCATCACCCATTTTTCATCGGTATGGAAGATCAATTTCAAGGAGGAACACCCGATGCAGGATCTGTTGTTTGCGATGATGCGCAGTCGCGATATCCACATCCTCGACAACTTCCCGTGCTTCATGACCAGTGCCCACAGCGCCGCTGATTTCGATGCGATTGCATTGGCGTTCCGGGAATCGGTTGCGGAATTGCAGGAGGCCGACTTTCTGCCGCGGCACAAAGTCGATGCCGCACGCGCGTTTGATGCCGGCAAGCCGCCGCTGCCTGGCGCACGCCTGGGCAAGGATGGTGATGGCAATCCGGCCTGGTTCGTGCCCAACCCCGAGGTACCGGGCAAGTACCTGAAGGTGGAGGCATGATGACTTCGGCAACATCGGCTGACCATGGCGTCGCCGTCGACTACGACCCATTCGCCGACGCGCCACTGGCTCGTGTAGTGCCAGCCACCGAATCGCAACGCGAAATCTGGCTGGCCGCCAGTATCGAGCCGGCCGCTTCGCTGGCTTACAACGAGGCGATAACGCTTGAGTTGCATGGGGCACTCGATGCGCGAGCCTTGCGCCGCGCCGCGCAGGCCATTCTTGATCGGCATGAGGCTTTGAGAGGAACGCTTAGCCCGGACGGTGCGCAGTTTTGCATCGCCGTCGCAGCCGAATTGCCGTTTGTCGAGCACGATTGGTCGCATCTGGACGAGGCGGCACGCAAGACGCACATTGCCGAAGCGTGCGAACGCGCGGTCGAGCGTGAATTCGATCTGGGCCAGTGTCCGTTGCTCCGCTGCGAGCTCCTGCGTCTGTCCGCCGACGAGCACCTGTTGATTCTTGCCACCCACCATATCGTCTGTGATGGCTGGTCGTTCGGCGTGATCGTGCGCGATCTGGCGGCTCTTTACGCCATCGAATGCGAAGGCAGCGGACAGGCTTTGGCGGCGGCGGATTCGTTTGCGGATTTCGCCGAAGGCGAGGCCCGTCATCCGCTGTCAGCAGAATTTCATGCCGACGAAACCTATTGGCTCAGTCGCTTTACCCAGTTGCCCGAACCGCTGGAACTGCCACTCGATCGGCCGCGACCGCGTCAACGCGGGTTTGCCTCGAAACGTGAAGATCTGGTTCTTGATGGCGAACTGGTCGCGGCAGTCAAACGGCTCGGCGCGAGCAAGGGGGCAAGCCTCTACGCCACCCTGCTGGCCAGCTTCGGTGTGTTGCTGCAACGTCTCTGCGGGCAGGATGATCTGGTTGTCGGCATTCCCTCGGCGGGCCAATCCGGCATCGATCAAGCCGGCCTGGTCGGCCATGCCGTCAATGTGCTGCCCTTGCGCATGACCCTCGATCCGGCGAACTCGTTCGCGGATACCTTGATCGGGGTGCGCGGCAACCTGCTGGATGCTTTCGAGCACCAACGCTACACCTTCGGTACCTTGCTCAAACGCCTGGCCATGGCCCGTGATCCGGGCCGTCTGCCGCTGGTATCGGTGCTCTTCAATCTTGATCCCGGTCTGGATGACGACAGCCTTGGATTCAAGGGACTCAAGGCGAAGTTCGCCGGCGTTCCGCGCAGTTACGAAAACTTCGAGCTGTTCATCAATGCCGTGCAGGCAGGCGCCAGCGTGCGACTCGAATGCCAATACAACTCCGGGCTGTTCGATGCGCAGACGATCAGACGCTGGCTGGATCTCTACGCAACCTTGCTCGCTGATATCGCTGCGGATGGATCGCGTCCGCTGTCCGCGCTGAAGCTGCTTTCAGCGCAGGCCATGGACGAGCTGCATGCCTTGCAGCCGGCACCAAAACCATTCGTGCCGAGCCGCATCGAATCGCTGGTATTTGCCCAGGCCGCGTCGACACCGGATCAAATTGCACTGCATGCCGGTGAACAGTCATGGACCTATGCCGAACTCGCCGCGCGTGCACGCAGCATCGCTGCGGCGCTACGCAAGCGCGGTATCGGTGCTGACGCACTGGTTGGCGTCATGCTCGATCGCAACCCGGACATGATCGCCGCGATCCTTGGCGTTCTCGCCAGCGGTGCGGGCTATGTCCCGCTGGATCCGGCATTTCCCGTCGAGCGCCTTGAATTCATGGCCGCCGATGCCGGCCTGGCCTTGCTCCTGACCGAGTCAAAGCACACCGGAATCATGCAATTCGATGCCGCGCGAAGTCTGGTCATCGATGCCGCGGGTGCGCTCGAATCGGCAAGCGCCAACTTTGTCGATATCAAAGCCGATGCCGATACCGAATCGGTTGCGTATGTGATCTACACCTCCGGATCGACAGGCAAGCCGAAAGGCGTGCGTGTGCCGCATCGGTCGGTTGCCAATTTCCTCGCCAGCATGCGCAAGCAACCGGGTCTCGATGCTTCGGATCGGCTGCTTGCGGTGACCACGTTGTCCTTCGATATCGCCGTCCTCGAACTATTCCTGCCGCTGACCACCGGCGCGACCGTCGTCCTCGCATCACGCGAGGAAAACAAGGATGGTCGCGAGATTGCGGCCTTGCTCGATGAGCAGCAGATCAGCGTCATGCAGGCTACCCCCTCGACATGGCGGATGTTGCTCGAATCAGGTTGGCAACGACGCCCCGGATTCCGCGCATTGTGTGGCGGTGAACCGCTGCATGCCGATCTCGCCGCCGAGCTGCTGCAAAACTGTGATGCATTGTGGAACCTGTACGGCCCGACCGAAACCACGGTGTGGTCGACGCTTGCCCGAATCGAGGATCCCATGCAGGGCATTTCGATCGGCCAGCCGATAGACAACACGACAGTCTGGGTTCTCGACGAACATGCGGCGGCCTGTCCGATTGGCGTACCTGGCGAAATCGCCATTGGTGGCGCAGGTGTCACCCTCGGCTATCTCGAACGGCCCGAATTGACCGCCGACCGCTTCATCGCGGATCCGTTTTCCGACCGCGCTGGCGCGCTGCTCTACCGGACCGGTGACTGCGGCCGCTGGCGCAACGATGGCTCGCTGCAACATCTCGGTCGGCTTGATCACCAGGTCAAGTTGCGTGGTTTCCGTATCGAGCTCGGTGAAATCGAAACGAACCTCGCCAGCCACCCGGCGATTGCCCAGGTCGTCGCCCTGGTGCGTGAGGACAGGCCTGGCGATCAGCGCCTGGTCGCCTATCTGACCGTACAGCCCGGTGCCACCGTCGAGTTCGATGACGCAGCCTTGCGCACGCATCTCCGAACAACGCTGCCCGACTACATGGTTCCGCAATATTTCATGCGCCTCGACAGCATCCCGCTGTTGCCCAACGGCAAGATCAACCGTGCCTTGCTACCGTCGCCACTGGCGACCGTGGCGAGTGCTTCCGGGCCGGATGAAGCACCCAGAAGTGATGTCGAGCGGCGCGTCGGCAAAGCCATGGAGGAGACGCTGGCCTTGCCGGGCATCGGTATCCACGATGACTTTTTTGCCCTCGGCGGGCACTCCTTGCTGGCCGCGCAACTGACCGCCCGTCTCAATCGAGAATTCAGCGTGGCACTCTCGTTGCGCAGCATCTTCGATACGCCGAACGTGGCCGGGCTTGCTGCAGCCGTTGTCGGCCAGCTCGAATCGGGACAAACCGTCGGCCACGAACCGGTGCCACATCGAGAGGAGCAATCGCGCGCACCGTTGTCGCTGATGCAGGAGCGTCTGTGGTTGCTTGAAAAGCTGCATCCCGGTCGTGTCGCCTACAACACGCCATCCGCCCATCGCCTGCGCGGTGTCATCGACGAGTCCGCCTTCGAGCGCGCATTCGCCGACATGATCGAGCGCCAGCCTATCCTGCGTGCGGCGATCCGCGATGAAGACGGCGTGGTCGAACAGGTGGTCGAGGAAACTATTGATCTGAAGCTGTTTCCGGCCGAAGACCTCAGCGGCATCGCCACCGATTCGCGCGAAACCGAGCTGCTGGAACGTTTGCAGGCATTGACCGATACGCCGTTCGATCTGACCCGGGCACCGCTTTTCAGCGTGCGCATGTTCAAGCTTGAAGAGCACGATCATGTCCTGTTCTTCATGCCTCATCACATGATCTGGGATGGCTGGTCGTTCGATCTTTTCTATGTCGAACTCAGTGCGTTCTACAGCGCCCGAAAGGCCGGGCGTGATGCGGACCTTGCTCCGCTTGCGGTCAGCTACGGCGATTTCGCCGAATGGCATCGCGGCTGGCTGGAGGGACCGCAATTGCAGGCCCAACTCGAATTCTGGCGCGAGCGTCTGGCCCAGGCCGGCAAGCCGAACAATCTGCCGACCGACCGGCCGCGCCGTGCCGGCATGTCCGGCGAAGGCCGTACCGAGTGGATCCGGATCGATCGCGCGCAGACCGACGCCTTGCACACGCTTGCACGCGAGGCGGATGCCACTGTCAACATGACCTTGCTGGCACTCTACTTCGTGCTTTTGCATGGGGTGACCGGTGAACGAGATCTGGTCATCGGTACGCCGGTGCGCGGACGCAACCGGAGCGAACTCGAATCGGTGATGGGCTACTTCACCAATCTGGTCCCGCTGTATGTGACGCTGACACCGCATTGCACGTTCATCGAGTTCGTGCGCGAGATCAAGCGCGTCGTGATCGACAGCTTCGGCAGCCCCGATGTGCCACTCGAACATCTGCAGAGCGAGCTCAAGCGAGTCCATGGCAGCGATGCCTTGCTCTATCAGGCATTGTTTTCGTTTCAGGATGCGCGTCAGCGTTCAACCGATTGGTCGGGCCTCGAGCACGAGCAGATCCTGCTTTTCCAGCGTGGTGCGACGGAAGATCTCGGCTTGTGGTTTCTTGAAAACGCCAACGGCATGATCGGCGGCGTCACCTACAATGCCGATATCTTCCGTGCAGACACCGCGCGCATGCTGCGCGAGCGTTATCTTGAACTGGTGACCAGTGTTCTGGCTGATCCGCGCAAGTCGATTTCCGCGCTGACCCGCGGCGGCACCGCTGAGCCGGTGAAGCGGGTTGCGCCAGCACCGATGACGCTTGCCGACGATCAGGCGGCAGCATGCCTGCATGCCTTGTTCGAACAACAGGCTGCGCGCACGCCGTCAGCCAATGCGTTGCGCGTGGGCAGTTGGGGAACCAGTTTTACCGAACTGGATCAACGCGCAAACCGGCTTGCCGCAGTACTCGACAAGCGCGGTGCCGGCCCCGATGTCTGCGTCGCCCTGCTCGCCGAGGGCGGCATCAATCGCATCGCCGCCTTGCTTGGAATTTTCAAGACCGGAGCGCGTTGCCTGCCGCTCGATCCCGCCGATCCACCTTCTCGCCTCGTCAAATTGCTTGAGTGCGCCGGGGCCAGCATCATCGTCGGCGAAAGTACATTGGAGAATGAGCTGGGCTGGCCTCGCGAGAAGGCTCTCTGGCTCGATGCGGATACCACCGAGATCGTCTCGGCAGCAAGTGAGCGCTTCGCCGGCGCGGCCATCGACGCTTCGGCCATTGCAATCTGCACCGTCTCGCCGGCGGCATCGGCAGCGCCGCAAGTTCTTGCCTTCAGCCATCGCTTCATCAATCAGAAACTCGCCGCAGTGCATCAAGCGCTGGGCATCGGCGGCAGCGAACGCCTGCTCGCGACCATGGCCGTCGACACGATGATGGCGCAAATTGTGTGTCTGCTTGGTCTTGTTCACGGCAATGAAGTCGTGCTGGCATCGCGCGATGATCTGACCCATCCGGATCAGCTCGGAAAGCTCGTGCTGTCGAGCAAGGCTGATGTCGTATTCGCTGCTGCAGACACGCTGCAAGCGCTGCTTTGCGCAGACAGCGAGGTGACGTATCCGGCGCGTGTCGTCTGCCTCGGGTCAAAGCCGTCGGCGTCGCTGGCCGAGGAGCTGCGCGCTCGCAGCAAGGGCTTGTGGACTGCACTGGTGACGGACGCCACGATCATTGCCAGTTGCGGTCAGGTTGAGGCTCCACTTGATGGCGTGCATATCGGCGCTGCGCTGAATGGCATTGACTTGCAAGTCCTTGACGACAGCGGGGCCGCGTTGTCGGTGGGGGCGATCGGTGAAATCTGCATCAGCGATGAGACCGGGGCGGACACGGTGCATCGCAGCGGCTATCGCGGGCGCTGGTTGTCCAGTCAACATGTCGAAGAACTTGGCCGCATCGATCGGCGGCTGTGTCTGCATGGGCGCAACGTGGAACCGGCCGAAATCGAGAATCTGCTCAACACGATCGACGGCGTGGCGCGCAGCCTGGTCATCGCCCGTGCGGACCGTCGCGGCGTAGTCCGGTTGCTCGCCTACGTGACGGCAAATGCCGGAGCCGCCCTCGATAGCGCACGCATGACCGCCGCCCTGGCCGGACAATTGCCTGTATATGCGGTGCCCGATACGATCGTCATCCTCGAGGCGTTCCCCATGCTCGCCAATGGCAAGGTCGACAGCGCCGCGCTGCCGACGCCGGCGCCGGCCAGCCAGGCTGATACCGCGAGCAACGAGCCGAATACGCCGGCAGAGCAGCTGCTGGCCGACATCTGGAAATCCATGCTGCATGTGTCGCGGATCCGTGCCGATGACAATTTCTTCGATCTGGGCGGCGACTCCCTGCTCGCATTGTCGATGGTGGTCAAGGTTGAAAAGGCAACCCGGGTACGCCTGAACCTGCTCAAGCTGGCCAATAGCAACTTGCGCGCGCTGGCTGCTGAACTGCCTGATGCGGCGGTCTTGCAGTCCGCCCAACCGCGCAGCGGATTGCAGCGCGCGCTTGGATTGTTTGGTCTGGGTAAGAAATCTCCGTGACTCCGCACCTGCAACCGTTCTGGATCGAGCGTGGCGACGCACGCCTGCTTGCCGCCTACGACTGTGCGCTTGAAGCACCGCACACGGGTGTGCTGATGTGCGCGCCGCTCCTGCATGAGTACGTGCGCAGCTACCGCTTGTTCGCGGTGCTGGGCCGGGCTTTGGCCAAACGCGGGTACGGCGTATTGCGTTTTGACTATCAGGGATGCGGCGATTCCTCAGGCGATGACGATGCATTTTCGCTGACATCGGCCAAGGCCGATGCCGCCGCCGCGCTGGAGGCCTTGCGCGAGCGTGCCGGTGCGGTTCCGTTGATCGTGCTCGGTATCCGTGGCGGCAGTTTCGTGGCCTGGTCGCTGGCCGCTACGGCGGCGCTGGAAGCCCTCTGGCTGTGGCAGCCGATTACCGATGGCGCCAGCTACGTAACGGAGCTCCGGCGACACGATCATGCCGAACGGAATTCCCGCCTGCGCTATCAATTTGGTACGCCGGCAGCGGACGCCGCAGATGCCAACACCTTGATGGGTTTTCCACTCGCCGCGAATCTGCTCGACGAACTCACTGCCGAACGCATCGAGTCCCGCTCGGACATTTCACCGCGAATTACCGTCGCGGATGCCGAGGACAGGCAAGTTTCATTCGCTGAGGCGCGCCGCATCGTGGTGCCGTCGGCGCTCGGTAGCTGGGTCGAGGAAGTCGAAATGGGACACTTCCCGCCGCCGCTGATCGAGCGCATGGCGGCGGCATTTGCCGAGGAACAGGGCCGATGAGTGCCGCAGAGGAAATCGTCACCCTGCAAGATGATGTCTTCGGCATTCTCAGTCAGCCGCAACCAGCGGCTGACAGCGATCTTTGCATCATTTTGCTCAATGCCGGTTTTATCCACCGCAGCGGACCATTTCGATTGCACGTGCGACTTGCGCGCGCCCTTGCGGCGAGTGGCGTGGCGGCATTTCGATACGATGCGCCCGGAGTGGGTGATGCTCTCACGCGCAGCAGCGAGACCCAGTTGCAGGCGACGCGGGCGAGTCTCGATGCGCTGTCGGCCCAATTCGGCTACCGGCGCTTCGTCGTCGGCGGCATTTGCAGCGCCGCCGATCTGGGCTGGTTGCTGGCTCTGGCCGACCCGCGCGTGGTCGGCTTGATATCAATCGACGGACTCGCACGCCAGGGCTTCTGGTACTCGTTCGGCAGGATGCGTCGCGGCCTGCAGAAATCACCGCGCGAATGGCTGACAGCCATCCGTCTGCGCCTGGCTCGATCAGGAGCTTCTGCAGCCGCCACCGCGAGTCCCGAAGATCTGCGCGACTGGCCAGTACGGGGTTCGGAGCGCGAACAATTGCACCGGTTGGTCGAGCGCAAACTGGAATGGTTCGTCCTGTTTACCGCAGGCACTTCGTACTTTCTGCATGCGCGCCAATGGTTGGCGACGTTTGGCCGCGAAGCCCGTTCCACACTGGTTGAATTCCGGTTCTGGCCGCGCTGCGATCACACCTTTTTCGCCGAGTCCGATCGGCGCAAGCTGATCGATGCCATCGTTGCGTGGGTCGGCGCACGATTCAGGCACTAGACAATTACTGGCGGCCGAACAGGCGTGGCAGTTCGATGATGCCGCGGAACCAGCTTTGATCGACATGCGGCTCGATGGCGATCCGCGGCATGTCATAGCAATCTGCATCGGCCCGGGCGAGACCGCCATAGTAGGAGAACGCATAGCGAACGCCGAGCCGGCGCAGGCAATCGATGGAATCCTTGTTGAACGAGTTGCGGTCGCCGACGGGATAGGCGAAGTAGTCCATGCGCTTGCCGATCTCGGTCTCGATGCGCGTGGCACAGGTGGAAATTTCCTCCCATTGCTCTTCCGCCGGGGCCCGTGAAAGGACGATGTGGTTGACCGTGTGCCCGCCTATGGTCATCCCTGCCGCATCCATTTCGCGGAGCATGTCCCAGGTCATCCAGAGATCCTCGTGATGCAGGGATGTCGGACATGCCTGGGTCGCCTCGCGCAGGTCGGACAGGAAGCGGTCTGCTTCTTCGCCGGGCAAGGATTTGAATTTTCGCAACAGGGTGCGGATGACCGGCTCACGCTCGCCGACAATCAGCGGCAACGGCTCGGGCAGCCATTCCGGCAAGTCGATCGCTCCGTGTTCGGTGCAGCGAATCTGGCCGGCGATTTCGTCCCACCAAGGCAGGCGCGGGTCATCGATGAATCCGGTGGCAATGAAGAATGTCGCAGGCAGACCGTGGCGTTGCAAGGTGGAGAAGGCGAGATCGTAGTTGTCCTGATAGCCGTCATCAAACGTGATCAGGACGTGGCGATTGCGAACATCCTTGCGTGCCATGTCGATATCAGCCGGGGAAATCACCTCGCTGTGAAGCTTCAGCCAGGCCAGGTGCCGATCGAAGGCCTCCGCGCTTGCGCTCCACAACCCGCGATCAAGTCGGGAGCGGCTGCCGTCACCGATTCGATGGTAGTTGAGGCACACGATTCCGCGCGCCGGCATGCAGGCGGCGAGCACAGGCCGTAACCGGCTCTTGTCGAGAAAGTTCGCGAGTTTGCGAAGTTTCATGCCCCTCCCTTTGCACGAATTTCAGGAATCGGGATGCCACGCGGCCAATTGCGCGCGAACGAAAAGCGGCGACCCCAACCCCATTCGAACTTGATTATCGACGCATCGCCCGATATTGCAAGGCGTTGTCCTAAGCTTTTTCCAAACCATCCCGCCAGCGCCTGACCGTCGGGGTAATCCAGCCCAGTATCGACGGGTAGCGCTCGATCAGCATCAGTACTTCGTTGGCGTCGTGATGATTCCAGGCGCGCAGACGCAGGGTCATGCCGACAAGGATCAAGGCGTAGATGACTCCGGCAGCGAGCTGGATCCAGAGCCCGGGCAGCAGCCAGATCATGACGCCGGACACCGTGGCAGCAACCAGCGCCGAGGCAAACAACAGCATGATTTCACGCCAGGGCAGGCGCAGTGACATGATGCGCACGATGCCGGCCAGGGTCAGGATGAAAACCAGCATGCGCGAAATCGCGTGAGCAGCAACGGCACCATAGAGGCCGTAGGTCGGGATCAATGTAAACGCGGCGATTGCCGTGAATACAATCGACAACGAAGCAAAAATCGCGCGCACGCGCTGGTTGTCGGTTGTCGAAAGCAGGGCGCCAAAGGCACCTTCCGACAAGGTCAGACCGCCGACCACGACCATGATCCGCAACAGGTCGACTACGGTGGCGTAGCGCGGTCCATACATCAGGGAAACTGCGGGTTCCGACCAGAGCACGCCGACACCAGCCAGCATCAAGCCAAGAAAATGGAAGTAGCGCAGGGCGTTGGAAAGTATTTCATTGACCCGCTGCTGACCACTTGCACCGAAGGCATGCGCCATCGATGGCATGAGCACGGTGTTGAGCCCCGATGAAAGCAGATCGAGCCCGCCGCGAGTCAAGGCCGCGGCGATGGTGAAGTAGGCGACCTCTGCGGCACCGATCTGATCGTTGAGTAGCCAGGTCTCGATCGACTTGTTGCTGAACACCGCGGCCACGGTCAACACCACTGTCCATAGCAGATGATGGCGTAGGCGTTTGAGCAATGCGGCATCGAGGGGCTGGAAGCGCGCACGGATACCGCTGCGGCGCAATTTCATGGCGGCATAGCCGGCATAGGCAACACAGGTGACCGCAAACAGGATCAGGTAAGCCAGCAGCGCCGCATGCATCCACCAAAGGATGACCACCGCGATCGCGTTGAGCAGGCTGATCACGATCGCCGAGTAGGCTTCGACATCGAATCGGCCATGTCCCTTGGCAATCGAGATGTTGAACAGATACATCGTCTTCGCTGTGCTGCTGACGAGGACGATGGCAGCGAACAGCCACAGGCTTCCCGACTCCCATCCGGACGGACGGAAGTAGGGCATGGCGACGAGATAGAGCAGCGAGACCAGGGCGATGCAGGCAAGTTGGCGCTTGAGCAGCCAGCCGTGCACGTTCGCGGCATCTTCGGGCGAACCACGACCCAGGCCTTCGGAAACAAAGCGGATGCCGGACGTCGTCAATCCGTTATTGCTGACCAGGATGAGCACGCCGGCGAGCCAGACCAGGTAGGAATACCGGCCGAATTCATCGGGGCCGATGCTGCGCGCGATCAGCGCGCTGACGATCAGTCCTGCTGCATAGATGACATAGGTGGAACCCGTCATCTGCAAAGCGGCGCGCAAGGCAGTTCCGGGGCCGAACGCTTGCTTCATTTTCGACAGGGTTCCGGTTTGGCGGCTGAGGTCGGGCGGGATCGGATCATGGTCGCGTCTGGCGCGATGAGCGGCCACGGCAGATGATACGGTCATTTTGTGACAGCGGCTAACCGGCGAACGTTCTCAAGCCGTGCAGATTTCGCCCATCGCCTGATAGAGTCCAGTCTGCTCCAGATGTTGCGGCAATCGATGGAAATCTCCCCTCAGCCCAAACCGAATGGCCTGCCGTCCGTGCTCCATGTGGTCGACACGCTGGAAACGGGAGGTCTCGAGCGCGTGGTCAGCGATCTCGCCATCGCCCAGCATGCTCGCGGCCAGCAAGTCGCCGTGTTCAGTCTGCTCGCGACCAATGGATTTCGTCGCGATCTAGAAGCTGCCGGTGTGCCGGTCATCGTTGGCAATAAGCACGGCACGCTGGACCGCAGTTTGCTCGCGCTATTGCGCAAGATCCTGGTTGAGCGCTCGATCGATATCCTGCACACACACAATTTTGTGCCCAACTACTATGCCGCACCAAGTGCATTCGCATTGCCGCGTGCGCCGGTGCTGGTCAACACCTGCCACAACATGGGCACGCGATTGAGCCAGCGGCGACTGCGCTGGCTGTATCGCGCCTCGTTGTGGCGAACCGCGCGGGTTGCCCTGGTTGGCGATCAGGTGCGCGATCATCTGGTCAGCAGCGGAATCGTTGCAGCCGCTCGTGCAGTGACCGTGCTCAATGGCATCCCGGTCGAAAACTTTGCAATGTCACCGTCGCGACGGCTGGCCGCACGGGCACGACTTGGGCTCGACGGCGACGATCTTCTGCTCGGTTGTGTCGGCCGACTGGTGGCCCTGAAAAACCACGCCCAATTGATCGCATTGATGCCCGATTTGCTGCAGCGACATGCCCGATTGAAGCTCGTTCTGGTCGGCGACGGTCCGCTTGCCGGCGACCTGGCCAAACAGGCGGCAAGCGCCGGGGTCAGTGATCACGTGGTACTCGCCGGTGCGCAAACCGATATCGCATCCCTGCTGCCGGCCTTCGATGTTTTCGCCCAGCCTTCACTGACCGAAGGCATCTCGATCGCCTTGCTCGAAGCGGGCGCAAGCGGACTGGCAATGCTGGCCAGCGATGTCGGCGGCAATGCCGGGATCATCCGCGACAACGAAACCGGTTTGCTGGTGCCGGCAGCCGATGATGTCGCCATGACCGCCGCGCTTGATCGATTGCTCGCCGATGCCGAGCTGCGCCTGAGACTGGGGACGGCGGCCTCGAACTGGGTCCGCGCGCACGCCTCGATCGAGGTCATGCGAGATGCCTACGATGCGTTCTATCGCGACGCGAGTTGTTCGCGCAGGTAATCGTAAGTCCGCTGCATGCCATCACGGGTGGCAACGCCCTGCTTCCATCCCAGTGCCTTGAGCGCGGCATTGCTGTAGCGCAAGGGTCGGTACATCGAGCGCACCACGGTGGGCGTGAACACGGCGGGAAGCTGGCCTTTCGATTTGCGGTGATAACGCTTCAGGAAACGCGCGCCAAGCAGGAACGCCCAGTATGGAACCGGCAGCACACGCAAGCGCGCGACGTTGCGCCGGTAGCCGCGCAGATAGGCGCTGCAGGTCGGCAAGTCATCATCGACGACATTGAAAGCACTGCCCGGTTCGCCACGCAGGGCGGCGATGGCGATCGCATCGGCACAGTTCTCGACGTAGGTCAGGGGCAGGCGGGCGCCGCGACCGAGCGAGAAGAAAAACCCCATGGCCTGGATGCCGACGCGTGAGGAAAAGGCTCCGCCACCGGGGCCATAGATCACGCCGGGCCGCAATACCACCGATTCAAAGCCGAACGCTTCACGGAATTCCATGAACATTTGTTCCTGGCGTGTCTTGGCATGTGCATACGGACCCTTGTCGACGCCATCGGCCTCCAGCGCGACCGATTCATCATGCACGGCACCGCGCGCCAACGGTTCGGTGCAATACACCGAAAACGAACTGATCAGGACGATGCGCCGAACCTTTGCCGCGCCCGCGGTTTCGAGCAGGTTGCGCGTGCCGATGACGGTATTGGCAAACATGTCCGCTGCCGAGCCGCGCATTGCGGCGGCGGCGTGAATCATGCAATCGACATTGGCGACCATGTCGCCAAGATTGCCGCGATTAAGCAGGTTCGCGCCAATGGCTTCGATATGTGCCTGGGGAAACCGATTGCGCAATTCGGTCATCAACGATTCCGGCGCCGCTGCGCGGAAATGCAGTCGCAAGTCATCGACGCCCGCCGCCAGCAGGCTGGCGCAAATGCGCCGACCAAGGAAACCTCCCGCGCCGGTGACCAGTACCTTCATGGCGCCACCTTCGAGGCGGCTACGATGCGCTCGATCAGGTGGGCGGTGCGCAGGATGTGTTCAGCCGGAACCGGATCCGGGCCACGTCCCTCGATCGTGTCGTAGTAGCGATTGAGCAACACCCGCATGCCTTCGAAATAGTGAAATTCGTGGCGCCTGAAGCGACCCAGATTGCGCCAGCCATTGCCGGCAAATCGGCGCGCCTGGGTCCATGCCGGAAACAGGCGACCGATCGCGCTGGGCTGGGTCTGCTGCGCACTACGCACCAGCGTCCGTGTCGCGTAATCGAGCTCGACGCTGTCAGTGGTTCCGTAAACCTTCATCGCATGCGACACCGGCCGTGCATGCGCGCTGACCAGACCGGAAACGGTCACATTCCCGCTGCGGATCAGGAAGCGCAGTTCGTCCGGCATGGCATCGACGACATCGTCGCCGCTGGCTTCACGACGGCGAAACGATTCGACCTGGACCGAGCAGTCGTCATCGAGATGGGCGACGACCTTGGCGAGCACGTGGTCGAGCACGTTGTGAAACAACTTGCCGGGCAAGCCATGAACCCAGTGGCGTGGATCGGCCATCACCGCGAGGCCATAGTCGCCGCCGAGGTTGTAGCCATAGCTTGTATCGAGATGCACGATTTCGCCAAGCGCACCCTCCGCCAGCAGCTTCTCCAGCTCGAGGCCCGGACTCTCGAAGTTGTACAGATAATTGACGCCGACACGCCGATCATTCTCGCGCGCGCAATCAAAAATCGCCTGCGCTTCCTCTGCCGTCGGTGCGAATGGCTTTTCCACGAACACATGACAGCCCGCGGCCAGCGCTTCACGGGCGATGGCGAGGTGTGCGGCCGGAGGCGTGGCGATATGCACGACATCGAGACGTTGTTCATCGAGCATGCGCGAAAGCTCGGTGTAGCGCGCCGGGATTTTCATGCGTGCGGCGAGCTGTTCGGCCATCAATGCTTCGTGATCGCACACTGCGACGACCTCGCCGCGACCGATCGCGCGGATCTGTTCGACATGACCATCGGCAATCTTGCCGCAGCCGACAATTCCTATTCTCAAGGTTTGCGTTTCCAAAGGCTGTTGGTTGCGGCGCTGGGCGACTGATTCGCCGGCGTCAAGCGGCCTATTCTAATCGATGGCGCCATCGTGCTCCTGATGCGTCGTTGAGTCACTTCTAGCGCCATCGATGCGCGTCACGGTTGCTGAGAAATTCAATCAGGCCGAGGACGACGAAGCCGTTCAACTGGAAGAACGCGGCGAGCAGGCGCAGCAGGCGATTGTGTCGCACGCGTGTTGAGAATGTAGCGACGATGGCAAGGCCGTAAACAGCCAGTTGCACCAACAGCAGCATTCGCCAGCCGATGCTTTCACGTGCGAGCAAGGCATTGCTGAGCAGGGCTGCAAGCATCAACAGCGGCACAAGCAGGCGCAGCAACTTGTGGCAAACGGTTTGCAGGAACAACGGATTCCGCCACGGCACCAGCAGTCCCGGGTGGTGGGTGAATAGCTGGAAGTTGCCAGCCAGGGTGCGGACCTTGCGCCGTTCTTCGTCGGCGGCAGCCGCTGAGGGGCGATCCCAGGCAATCGCGCGCTGGTCGAAAACGACGCGTCGACCCTGGGCGACCACGTGCATCGGAATCAGTACGTCATCAAGAATGGTGGAATCGGGAATGGGCTGCCAAAGTTCTCGGCGCATTGCGTACAGCGCACCGCTGACACCGACCACCGAATCGAATTCGGCTTCTTTCTGGCGGATGAATTTCTCATAGCGCCAATAGGCATCGACGCCTTCGCCGAAGTCGCTGATCTCCTCGCTGCGGAACGCCAGTTCACCGCTGACCGCACCGACATTCTCGTCGGCGAAATTTTCCAGTAGATTGGCGACGGCATTGTCCACCAGAGTCTGGCGCACGTCGCAGAAGACGAGAATTTCGTCGCTGCTCGCGTCGACAGCATCGTTCAGGCAGGCGGCTTTGCCACGACGTTCGGCAAACGCCAGCAAGCGGACTCCATCAGCGGCGAATCCCTCGACAATGGCGTTGGTGCCATCGTCACTGCCATCGGACACGACAAGCAGGTGCAGCAGGTTTCTCGGGTAACGCTGGGCGAGGCAATTGCGGATTTTATCGGCGATCCGAACCTCCTCGTTGTACGCCACCATGATGATCGTAGTGTTTGCGTCAAGCGCGGATCGGGACACGCCACGCGGGCGCAGGCGGGCGAGCAGGGCGATCAGCGCGGGATAGCCGGCGTAGGTGAAAGCGATCAGGAACACGGATACGAAGAACAGGGTGGCAAGCATGAATTCAGGCCGTCCGCTCGGGTCAGTTCGATGCGCGGCGCGGCGCATAGGCCGGGCGCGGGATCAGATGGTCGCGATAGTGTCCCGGGTCACCGCTGCAGCCAGCCTCGGCCGCCTTGATGATGTTGTACATCTCGCGGGCGCTGACGTAGTGCAGCTTCCATTTCTTGCCATCGTTATAGCGCGATTCCAGGTGCCTGAAGGCGGCCTCCATTGGCGCGCCGAGCAAGGTATCCAGATCGCACTCCTGGGTGCCGTGAGTGTGGATCTTGACGAAGGTCCACTCCGGCCGACCCTCGACGTGGATGCCGGTATCGACCCAGGCATCGATGCGATCAGGACTTGGCGGGCTGACCGCACGGATATCCGAATTCTCGATACGTGGAATCAGGCCGAACTTGCGGCTGCGCCAGCGGAAACCGAGCGGACCCTGGATGATCATCAGATCGCCACTCGGTTGGCCGTTGACGCGAACACGCACGCCGCGATCGTGTGATTTGGGCTGGTCCGGGTCGTCGGTTGCGTAGTAGATGCGATTGACCGTGCTTGGCTGGCACGGATCCGGTGCCGCCGGGAAGGTGAAATCCGCGTAGCAGCCCTCTTCGCGCAGGATGATCAGTTCGTTGTTGATTCCACATCCAAAGCCAGTCGGGTGGCTGTTGTCGAGTGCCCAGTTGCCGTGGATGAAGGCCCAGCGCGGCTGGCCGCTGTCGGCGTCACGCGGCAGCGCGTCGTGGCGATCGGCGAGCATTTCGGTAAAGCCACGCAGGGTCGCGCGCAGGTTTTCCTCGGTGTCCTGATCGTGATGCAGGTGAATCTCGATTTCGCCCAGTTGCATGCGGCACATTTCAACCAGGGCATCGAGATGTTCCGGGCGATACTCTTCCTCGGGAAAGAAGAATGTATGCACCGGCGGGCGATCATCGGCATCGCGATGATTTGCGCACAGTTTCGGGTAGTCCTCGCGCCAGCGTGCCACGCGCTCGCATTCGATCTCGTAGCCCGGTTTGCCCCAGCCTGGCTCGTAGTGATCGACGAAGCAAAACATCAGATGCCGGGTTGTTCCCTCTGGCAGCGGCGCGCCACGCCAATCCTGTCGCAACCAGCCCATCAGCCAGCCACTGACATGGCGTTTGCGCATTTGCTGCAAGACAACACCCGCCGCAACGAGAATGACAAAGGCCAGCAAGATCAGAATTGTGCTCATGGCGTGGATTTTCTACGAAGTAGGGACGGCTGAACAATTCGGGTCAGAGGACAAAGGTGTTCTGGAAGCGGACGATCATGTAGATGATGATGATGCTGGCGATCATCGTGCCGATCGTCGATGCGATCCAGGGCACGGCAGGCATTGGCGTCTCGGTCTCGTCGCTCCAGGTCTTTTCCGCGCAATGCCAACTGGCGATGCACAGTCCGAGCAGGATGTAGAGCGTCGGTTGATAGGTTCGCGAGAGAAAAAGTGCGCAGGTCAGGAAGCCTAGCAGGGACAAGCGCAAGAGGATGGCCCAGCGCCTTTCAGGGCTGTCTTCGGGGGCCAGTTGGGCTGCCTGACTCATTTCCTTGAAGACAAGCACAATCATGCCAACCCAGAAAAAGTAGCCAAGCAGGCCCAGCTCGGCAAAACAAAGCACGAACGAGTTGTGCGCGGTGTAATAGAAGTGTTCGGTGAAGTTGCCGAAACCGACGCCGACGAATGGGTGCGAACCAAGCATCGTCAGGCCTTCACTCCAGGCCGCGATACGTCCCCCGGCCGATGCTCCTTCGGAGGAAAAGCTGCGGCCTCCGGTGAATCCGACGACCGCGGCGGCGAAGCCAAACAAGGCGAGCAGGAGGCCGGCTCGAAAGCGCCCCAGTTTGCGCATCAAACCAAACAGAATGACGACACTCAGGCCAAGGATGGCGCCTCTGGAATGGGTGAGATAGCTGGCATAGATGAGCAGGGCGCAAGGCACCCAGATTCGAACCAGATTGCGCAGCGACCTGCGACGCAACCAGGCTCCCATGAGCATCGGCAACACCATCACGATCGCTTGTGAAAAGTCGTTCGGATCACTGAGAAAACCCCAGCTGTGAATACGCCACAGAGTTGTTCCGGAATCATCGTCGGCGGGAATGACATCGCTGGGCGTAACCGTTAGCTCATCCTTGACCTGACCGTGTTCGGCAACGACGAGTTCATCGCGCATGAATCCCTTGTGGTAGGCGGCGATACCGGCAATCGAGAGCATGATCATGCACAGCACGAGTACGGCACAGGTCTTGCGCAGGCGCTCGGTCGTGGTAACCACGAGGATCGTGACCACAAACAACAGTGCCGGAGCGCTGAACTCGATCAGCGCAGGCACCGCACCGCCGGCCCAGCCGGTGGCCACGCGTGAAATCATGATCGCCACCATCAATGCGCCGAGCAGGATCAGGTGGCGTGGCCGCGCGGCCATGGTTCGGTTGCGCACGGCACCGAAGACCGACATCGCGAGGACTACCAGGGAAAGAACCAGAACGATTCGATATTCGGCGAGACCCGGTGCAAACGCCTCGATCGGATGAAGCACCGTGATGGCGAGCAGAAACAGATAAGACGCAAAAATCATGGTGGCGGCGAGCCCTCAGCAGAGGGTGGCGGCGCCAACGCCTTGGCCGGGGTCTTGCCAAATCGATCCTTCAGAGCAAGAAACGGCCGCTCGACAAGAAAATACGAGGCGCAGGCCGCGGCAAACGCGAGCACGATATTCTGCGGAAATGCCGTGAACCAGCTGGTTCCGCGAAAGTACAAGAAGGGTTCCTGCCAGAGGTACAGCGAATAACTGAGCACGCCGAGGGCGATCAATGGACGCGTGTTGAGGACGCGCCCAGCCAGATCGCGCGGATGACTGATCACGTGCAGAAGCAGCAGGACAATCCCGATATTGGCCAGGGTCTGACCGGCGATATAGGCCAGTGGTCGCGACAGATAGGCGACGCCATAGCCGATCGCGATACATAGCCCGCCGATAGGGATCGCTGGCCAGCGGGTCAGCTTCTGGACGATGCGATTTTCCATCAAGCGGTTGTAGGCGATTGCGGTCAGGCAGCCCATGGCAAGTGAGTCGCAGACGGCCTGGAACTCGCGGCTCAAAGCCAGGTCGGGACGATCAATCAGGTACATGCCGAGGCGCACGAACGGCACGATCAATATCGTCGCGATGACACCACGCAAGCCGTAGCGCACACCGAAGAAAAACAGCGCAAAAGGCCACAGGAAATAAAATTGCTCCTCGACCGAAAGCGACCATTGGTGATTGAAATACCAGTTGTAGTCGAGCTGATAGTTGGCAGTGAAGCTCAACACATGGATCAGGTCCGGAATGGCAGTGTTCGCGTAGGTTTCCGAAAGATGGTGGTAGTTGAGTTCGATCAATCCGCCAAGATAGAACAACCAGACCACGCCAATATAGACCAGTGCCGCGGGCAGGATGCGCAAGGCTCTGCGGATATAGAAAGTCTTGATGCGGATGCCGCCATGACGATCGATGTCACGCAACAGCAAGGTGGTGATCAGGAAGCCCGAAATAATGAAGAAAAATCGAACCCCGACGTTACCCAGCGAAGTGAACGCGGGTCGATCCAGGAAGGCCGGTGCCAGGCGTGTCGAGGCCGCGTGTGCGAAAATCACCAGCGCGATGGATAACGCACGCATGCCGTCCAGTGAGGGGATGTGCAGGGGAAGTCTTGGCGCACCCTGATTGTCCCTTGTCTTCATGTCGATTGCCCGAGCGGCGCTGAATTGATTGCGGAGAACCTGGCGCGTGACGTTATCAGATCGATCTGGCGTTGTATTCTTCGCATCTGCAACTGAAACTCTCCGCGAGGCCGGCGAGGCTCCGGATTCCCTCGAAATGGACGATTATACGATGCCGGATTCGCCTGCTGCCGTTCCCAGGCATGTTCTCTACCACCATCGCACCCAGGGCAAGGCTGTCGAGGGTGTGCACATCCGTGGCATTGCCGATGCGCTGCGTGCAGACGGGCACAGCGTCGACATCATGTCCCTGCCCGGAGCGGACCCCTATGCCAGCCCCAAGGCGATGTCGCCGACACGCCAGGCCAACTGGTGGATGCGTCTGCTTTCTAAAATGCCGGAGCCGATTTTCGAGCTGGCGGAAGTGGCCTACAACGTGGTGGTCGGCTGGCGCATCCTGCGTTGGCTGCGCGCCAACAAGGATGTCGATTTCATCTACGAACGCTACTCGCTGTTCCTTTTTGCCACGGTCTGGATTGCCCGGCTTCGCAAGCTTCCGATCATTCTCGAAGTCAACGACTCGGCCATTGTCACTCGCGTCCGACCCTTGTTTTTCCAGCGTCTGGCCATGGCCATCGAGCATTGGATATTCCGCAAGGCAAGCGGCCTGGTTTTTGTATCCACGGTGTTTCGTGATCGAGCCATGGCCGCTCACGGCGAACTGGCGCCGACCATCATCACGCCAAACGCGGCCAATATCGACAAGTTCAGTTTCAGCGCCGAACAGCGCGATCATGCGCGCAGGCAGTGGGATCTTGAAGGTCGCGTGGTGTGTGGTTACCTCGGTGCATTCGTGCCCTGGCATGCGATCGATGCATTCGTGCACAAGATTGCGCCACGCCTCGCCGATGCGCCGCACTTGAAACTTCTGTTGGTCGGGGATGGCGCGACCTATCCCGCACTCAAGAAGTTTGTTGCCGACAAGGGCGTTGGTGACCAAGTCGTGCTTGCCGGTCGTGTCTCCCACGATGAGGTGCCGGGTCTGCTCGCGGCGATGGACATGGCGATTCTGCCGAACGCCGGCGACTACACATCGCCGGTAAAACTGTTTGAATTCATGGCCTGCTCGATTGCACCGATCGCGCCGGATTTTGACCCGATCCGCGAAGTTCTGGTCGAAGGCCAGACTGGCTGGATGTTCAAGGCCGGCGATCTCGATGCCGCAGTGGAAAAGGTTCTCGCGCACAGCCGCGAGGCCGACGAGCTCGCGCGGGTCGGCGCTGCCGCGCGTACCTATGTCAGCGAGCAGAGACAGTGGAAACACAACATCCGTCAATTGATTGATTTTCGGGACACGCTCGACCCCCAGTGACCGCCTCAACGCTGCTCTGCGATCACCTGTTCGCAGACAGCCAGTGTTTCGCGGCCGACATCGTCCCAGGTTCGGCGCATGGCTGCAGCGATGGCGGTGTGGTCCCAGCTGCGTTCCAGCGCGTCATCGAGGGCGCGTTCCAGCGCATCGACGTTGCGCGCGGGAATCAGGATTCCATTCGAGGAGTCGATGATTTCGCGGGTTCCGCCGACGTCGGTGGCGACAACGGGTCGGCCGCAGGCGATGGCTTCGACGACCACGTTCGGGTAGCCCTCGGACCAGCTTGGCAAGGTCAGCAGATCTGCGGCAGCTATCCACTCGGCGACCTGTTCGGGCTCGCAACCGCCGGCAAGCAGGACGCTGTTTTCCAATCCATTCGTTGAAATCAGGGTGCCGAGCCGTTCACGCATGACACCATCGCCGATCAGAACCAGGCGCAGATTGCGATTGCGCTGGACGAGCCGGCGGTGGGCCTCGATCAGCTCGCACAGACCTTTGCTTTCGACCAGCCGGCCGACATAGATGACCAGCCTGGCTTGAGGCTCGATGCCGAGTTTGTTGCGCATCGCAACGCGATCGAGCGGGCGGAAGATTCCGGTGTTGAAACCATTGCTGATGGTCAGCGTGCGATTTTCGGAGGCGCCAAACTGCTTGATCGCAGCCAGGCGCATGGCCTTGCTCACCGTCAACAGGCGATCGACGCCGGCAATCGTGCGTCGGGTCATGATCGCGTTGATCCCCGAGCGCACGTGGATATCCGAGCCGCGCGCGCCGACGATGCAAGGTATGCCGAGGTTTCTTGCTGTGCGCAGGGCGGCATGGCCATCGGGATAGACCCAGTAGGCGAGCACCAGATCCGGCGCAAAGCGGCGCAGCCGCGGCGTCAGCAGGCGGCTGGCAACGACTCCGTTGAGCACGCGTGACAGCCCCGGAATGGCCGGATAGCTGAGCGCCTCGACATCGATGCCCTCGATCCGGTAATCAGGGCCGATGTCATCGTGCAGGAAACTGCGTGGGGAAAGTCCGGGCAATCGCGGATAGCGCGGCTGGATGAACCAGGTGCGGACTTCGGCCAGGCGTGACAAGGCGCGTGCCGTTTCGTAGATATAGCGGCCCCGGGTCTGGTCGTGATCGACCGGCAGCATCGGGGTGATCAGGGCGATCCGTGGCGGACTCATGACGACTTGCCGAGTGCGCGGGCGAGATTGTCGACAGATTCGGATGCTGCCCGCACGAGGCGATGCTCAAGCATCGAGCAGTTTCCGTTCCCAGGCCAGCGCCGTGGTCACGATGAAATCGAGGTCGTCGTGACCGGGTTGCCAATCGAGCATCGACTTCAGTTTGTCGCAACGGGCAATGAGCCGGGGAGGATCGCCGGCACGGCGTGGTTGTTCGATGACGTTGAGAGGCTTGCCATGGGCGCGCTCCACAGCATCGATCACTTCGCGAACGCTGTAGCCGTGGCCATAGCCGCAGTTGAGCGTGACGGAATCACCGCCTGCGCGCAGGTAGTCGAGCGATTTCAGATGCGCGGCAGCGAGGTCGTCGACGTGGATGTAGTCGCGGATACACGTTCCATCCGGCGTGTCGTAGTCGGTGCCGAAGACCAGCAATTGCTTGCGCTTGCCGACCGCATGCTCGCAGGCGACCTTGATCAACAGCGTTGCGTTGGGGGTCGACTGGCCGATGCGGCCCGCCGGATCGCAGCCGGCAACATTGAAGTAACGCAGGATGGCGTGGCGCAGCGGCGTGGCCGCGGCGAGATCACGCAGCATCCATTCACTCATCAGTTTCGAGCTTCCATACGGATTGATCGGCTGGGTCGGCGTGTTCTCATCGGCAACGCCTTTGTCGGGCATGCCGTAGACCGCGGCTGTCGAGGAAAACACGAACTGGCTGACACCAGCGGCCGAGCAAGCGGCGAGCAGGTTGCGCGTCGCACAGGTGTTGTTGGCGTAGTACTTGAGTGGATTGCTGACCGATTCGGGCACGACCGTATGCGCGGCGAAATGCATGACCGTATCGATCTCATGGCGGCTGAAAAGATCGTCTAGAAGGCTTCGATCGGCCGTGTCGCCAACAATCAGCTGCGCACCGATGACGGCGTCGCGGAAACCACTGCTCAGGTTGTCGAGTACGAGCACACGCTCGCCGCGCTCCGCGAGTTGGCGCACGACGTGACTGCCGATGTAGCCGGCACCGCCGGTGACCAGAATGGATTTCATTTCGACTCCTGCGCCTTGTCGACTCTTGATACTGCCGTCGTTGCCGTCATCGGCTGTAGATCAGCCGCGCAAAGGCCCGGTTTTCGTTGTACGAAGGGTTATCGCCGTTGCCATTGCGTTCATTGCGATTCAAATCCAGACGCCAGCCCCAGTGTCGGCTCATCTGATGGCGCAAATAGGCACCGAACAAGGTGTCCCTGGTGTCGCCGCCATCGGTCTTGTAATCGCGCTTTACGAAGCCGGCGAGAATTCCCAGGGTCAGATTCGGTCGCAATTTGTAGCCAAGATCCAGTTCGGCGCCGAACTCGTTGCGGTTGGAGTCAGTTGCGTTGTCGCTTACGTAGCGAACCTTGTCGGCTGATACGGCCGAGGTCAGACTGATTCGAGTCGATTCGAATCCGTAGCTTGCTGCGACGCGATCACTCTTGAAGACATCCGGACTGATGGCCTCGCCGCCGACGCTGATGTTTCCGAATCCGTCGATGAGCGCGGAAGTGTCAGCCACGAGGTTGCTCACCACGTCGGAGATATCACGGTAGACGCCAAGCCCGAAGGTGCTTTGTGGACTTGCCCGCCAGGCCAGCTTGGCGCGGATCAGCGGCCCGTCGGCATTATCACCCTGGGTGAAATCAAGCGAGGTATAGCCGAGCGCGAGGTCCAGATCCAGTTGCGTGAGCTTTTGCGTATAGCCGGCGTATCCGGCGTAGCGCTTGTAGTCTGTTTGCTCACTGTTGTTATCGTAGTTGATATCTGACACTTCCAGGTTCCCACTCAGGCGGCGTGTTGAATCGAGTTCCCTGAGTGCCCGAAAGGCAGCGCTGGTACGGCCGGAATTGAACTGGTCCGTGTTCTCGGCATAGCTGTCGGTGTATCTCAGCTCGGCCAATCCGGTCGTGGCCTGACCAAGTCGAAATTGCAAGGTCGGCCCGGTTGTGAACACATTGGTTTGCTGCAGGTTGTCCGGTGTATCGGGCTGCCTGAGGTTGATCGGGTTGAGGCCCAGATTGTCGGCGAAGCCCCATTTCAAGCGATCGGGGATCAGCGTCCAGTCGACCACGGCATCCATGGTGCCGCGAAATTCATTGCCGAATGCGCCGCCCAGATAATCGCGGTATTCGAGCAAGCCGCTCACTTGTGCGCGCACGCTCGATCCG
>NZ_DASSYD010000135.1:0-21445 GCF_035703485.1 Dokdonella sp.
AAAAGGTGCCGAAATCGGCAAAAATCGGACCAAAAAACCCAAAATTCACGAATCTCGGCGATAGACGCAACTGGAAGGCAGACTAAAAAACCGAAGAGCATCATTCCACTTTGAAATTCGACTTATTCAGACCCTCCCTAGTGGCTCATCCGACACAGGCCGTCGGTAGTCCTAGAGGGGCATTCACAAGCATTGTCTATCTCCCTATAGGGCGGCATGATGTGCCGAGATTTCGCCCTGGAGGGCATCAGTATGCCTGCAAAGCGTTCATCCCCAAGCATGAAGCGACTTGCTCGTCGAAGGCTGGACGACGTCGGAAATCAATGGCGCAGCCTTCCCCAACCTGTGAATATCGTCCCTCGTGGCGGGTGGATCAACGCAATTCGCGAGGCCATTTGCAAGTCTCAGGTTGACCTGGGGCAGCGCATGGGCGTCCGAGGCAGCACAGTGGCAAAGTTGGAGGAGAGTGAGCGCAACCGAACTATTCGACTGGACTCGCTTCAACGTGCCGCTGAGGCAATCGATTGCGAATTGGTTTACGCGCTGGTACCGAGAAAGTCGCTGCAGTCGATTGTGGACAACCAACGACTGCGGCTATTCGCGGACATTGTCGCGCGCACCGACCACCACATGAAGCTCGAGGGTCAAAACGTGAATGATCCAGATTGGCGCAGCAATTTGCTACGGCAAGCGGAAGAAATGATCCCTGACAATCAGTTGTGGCGCGAACGAGCGGGAGGATAATCGTAAGGCCATCTACTGGCAGCACACTTTCATTCTTCTTGATTGGACCGATGGGGGGCGAAATGCAAAATAGGAAGAGTTCGGACCTCGCAAGCTTCACCGAAGAGATGCTTGAAAATCCAATGGTGCGAGCGGGTTACGACATGAGCAAAGCAAATGCGGATGTTGCGCGCCTCATCAAGACCCTGCGCGCGAGAGCCGAGCTGTCCCAGGGCGAGTTTGCACAGCTGATGCAAATGTCGATCGACTCCTTGATCCAATTGGAGGCAGGAAAGGGCTTGGAACAAATATCTGCAACCCGAATCGCCTATATCGCGCGGCTTTGTGATTCTCGGTTAGTGGCCGAATGACTTGAGGGCGCGAAGATTGTCTGGGGTTGTACCCTTAATCTGCGGGCAATTCCCAAAGGACTATGGATTCCGCTTTCCACGACTTTTAGTCGGTACTTTCCAACCATTTTTGCGGAGTTGGTCCTAATCTCTGGAAGGCCGGACCGGGTCGACATGAGACTGTCAGTCCTATGGTCAACTGCTTAGCGACGCTGTTCAACTCGCCTGCCGGATGTGGTCAGTTACGTTGGCAATACGTGGTCACTTACTTGGCGACACGCAGGATTTCATCCAGCCAAGTTGTCCGGCGCAGAACGCCTACATCGAGCGCTTCAACGGAACCTATCGCGTCGAAGTGCTCGATGCCAATAAATTCCCAACATTGGCAGCAACCAGAGCTGAGACGCAGCGATGGATGCCGATATACAACCAACAACGGTGCCGCCAAGCCATCGGCAACCTGCCGCCGTTGGTCTTCAAACGTCAATGGCAGGAACGAAGGTCTCTACTTTCAGATGGCAGCGCTTGAGGGGTGTTGACCGTCATGGAAAACTAGCCAAATCTGGATCACTAGCTGACAAAAAAAGACCATAACTTGGCCATCCGGTCAGGTTATGGCGAGTTGTCTAGTCACGAAATGGTCACCAGGAGTTTGGCGCGCCCGGAGGGATTCGAACCCCCGACCACCGCCTTCGGAGGGCGGTACTCTATCCAGCTGAGCTACGGGCGCGTATTGACAGGATTTGCGGCGGCAGACACCGGTGAACGGGGTCCGCCAGCGGCCGCGGCGGGATTATAACCCAGGCGTCGCCGCTTCCCTGCAAAATCAGCGACCGCAAACTTCGCTCATGCGTTGTTGTCGCCGTGGAGTGATTCTCAGGAAATGAGTGGCGCATCGTGCGTAGTATCCACACTTGAGATGGCATGCAGGGGTGGTTGCTGGTGATTCGGAAAATCAGGGAGGAAGGATGAAGTTTTTGCACACGGCGGACTGGCAGATTGGTCGCGTCTACGGATTCGAAGGCGAAAGTGACGATCACGACCCGGCCGCGGCGATGGCCCAGGCGCGCTACGACGCGGTCGTGCGCATTGCCGGGCTGGCGACTTCGGAGCAGGTCGACGCCGTGCTCGTGGCCGGCGATGTGTTCGACAAGCAGGCGCTGTCGGATCACTCGCTGCGGCGCCTGATCAACGCGATGGCCGGCTATTCGGGGCGCTGGATCCTGCTGCCAGGCAACCATGATGCGGCCCTGGCCGAAAGCGTCTGGAGCCGACTGCAACGGCTGGCTGTCCTGCCGGCGAATATCGAGCTCACCCTCGAAACCCGGGTCATGGAATATGCCGATGCGGGGTTTGCCATCCTGCCGGCGCCGCTGACCCAGCGCCAGACCCATGACGACCTGACCGAATGGTTCGACACGGCGGAAACGACCGAGGGCCTGATCCGCATCGGCCTGGCCCATGGCAGTGTCGCCGGCATCCTCGCCGAGGAAATCGATTCGCCGAATCCGATTGGAGCCGATCGTGCCGCCCAGGCACGTCTCGATTATCTCGCTCTCGGTGACTGGCACGGCACGCGTCAGATTGATGCGCGCACCTGGTACAGCGGAACGCCCGAGCAGGATCGCTTCAAGGACAATGATCCCGGCAACGTGTTGCTGGTCGAGATCGATGCGCCCGGCGCGCTGCCGCGGGTGACGCCGAAACGCGTGGGTCGATTCCGCTGGCGCGCGCAAGGGGTCGAGATCAATGGCTCCAGTGATGTCGAACAACTGCGTGAGCAATTGCAGGGATTGAACGACACCGATGTCGTCCGTCTGCACGTGCAAGGTCTGGTCGATTTCGCCAGCAGCGAACAATTGCGCATGCTCTGCGAGGAAGCGCGCGCCCGTGCCCATGTTTTCGAGAGCGATCTCGGCGAACTGCGTCTGGAACCGACCGCGGCCGATCTTGCCGCAATGCAGGTCGATGGGGCCCTGGCCGAAGTCGTCGATGAACTGCGCGACATGCAGGAGCAAGGCGATCAGGCAGCCGTGGCCAATGAGGCCCTGAAGCTGTTGTTCGATCTGATCCGCCGCGAAGGGGCTGGCGCATGAAGCTCGAACGCCTCGGCATCGATCAGTTCCGCAAGTTCTCGACACCCTTCGAGATTGATGGACTCGAGTCTGGTTTGAATATCCTGCACGGCCCGAACGGCGCCGGCAAAAGCACGATCGCGCAGGCCCTGCGCACGCTGTTCTTCGAGAAGCATTCCACAAGAGGTGAGTTTGTCGAGGCGATATCGCCACGGGATTTGGCCCAGGCCGCACCAACGATCAGCGCTGATTTCCTCCTGGGCGAGCTGTTGTGTTCGGCGAGCAAGACCTTCTTCGTCAAACCACGTGCGAGTCTGCGCATTGGCAGCGAAACATGGGAAGGCAGCGAGGCTGACGAACAACTCGCCGAGCGTCTTGGTTTCGGTCTCGCCGGTCGCGGGGCCAGCCGTGCCGACACCCACGGTATCCCGGGTCTGTTGTGGATCGAACAAGGCACCAGCGGCGAGTTGGCCAGTGCGGTTGCCCACGCGGCGGATTCGCTGGCCGAGCGACTCAAAAGCATTCTCGGTGACATCACCAGCAGTTCGGGCGGGCGTCTCGGCGAGATTTTGCACGCCGAACTGGCCAGGTTGCTCACCGCCACCGGTCGCTCGACCGGCGTACTCACCGAGGCTGAAAAATCGCTGGCGGCTGCCATCGAACTGCGCGATGGATTGCGCTCCACGGCCGCAGACTTTTCCGCGCTTTCGGATGGTCTGGCGCGCAGCCTGATGGAACGCGATCGCCTGGAGAGTGAAAAACCCTGGCAGGGTTTCGAGCGCGAAAAGCGCGCCGCGGAAGCCTTGAAGGCAGCTCTCGAGCCGCGACTGAAAGCCCTGGAGAGCAGTCGGCAAAGCCTGCGTGAAGTGAATGCGCGCGTCGACAGTTTGCACAAGGAAACGCGGACGCGCGAAAAAGAACTGCGCGAGCTCAGCCGGCAACGTGCCGAACTCAATGACAGCGCGGAGCAACATCAACAGCTGCGACAGAATCTCGCTGCCGCTGCCACGCGCAGGGCGCAGGCCCGCGACCTGCGCCAGCAAGCGCGACTGGCGCAGAAAGTCGCGGAAAACGCCGAGCAACATCGAATCCTGCAAGCCGACCTCAAGCGAGTTCACGCCGAGATTGGACGCATGGCGAACACCCTCGAGCGACTGGCCGGTTTCAGCGCGTCGTTGACCGCACTGCAAGAACAATCCGCCGCGAGCAAGCTGTCGAAGCGCGATTTGAGTCGTCTGGCCAGGCTTGATCAGAGCGTCCGCGACAACCGCATCCAGCGCGAGGCGATTGCCACCCAGCTGACCTATCGTCTCGACAAGGGTCAGCGCATCGATGCCGGCGAGTTCGGCATGCTCGAAGGCGAGGGCAAGCGCAGCATCACCGCGGCGATGATGCTGCGCATCGCCAATGTCGGTGAAATCGGCATTACCCCCGGTGGCGATGACATTGCGCGTCTCGAAACGGAAGCGGAGAAACTCGGCGATCAGTTCGCGCAGCTTTGCGTGACCCTGGGGGTCAAGGATCTTGCTGATGCCACGCTCCGCCACGAACGCCATCTGGATCTGGAGCAGCAAATCGCGCGTCAGCAAGCCGAGTGCAATGCGCTGCTCGGCGAGGATGACGAGGCGCAACTGAAGCGTCGGCTCGCCGAGGCCCAGGGACAGGCGAAGGACATCGAATCGCGACTTGCGGCATTGCCCGAAGCAAAGCCGGGCGAATCGCTGGAATCGACCCGGCGTGCCTTCGATGAGGCGGAAGCCGGGGCGGCGCTTGCCGATGAGCAGCACGAAACCCTGCTCGGCCAGGTTGCCCGAATCGAGTTGGCGCGGGAAGCGCTCAAGGCGAATATCGACAGCAGCGGTCAGCGTCTGGAAAGCAGCGAAGCGCTACGTACGGCGGAGCTGCGTGAAAGAGAGTTTGCGGAAGCGGTGGTGCGCCGGGACAAGCTGCAGGCCGAGGTCGGCCAGGCTGAAACCGAACTCGATGCGAGCAATCCACAACTGATCGATGCCGACATTGCCCGGCTTGAACAAGCCCTGCGCCTTGTCGAAAAACAGCGTCACGATCTGCGTGATGCGATCAGCACCGGTCGGGCCAGGCTGGAAACGCTCGGTGCCGATGGACTCGACGAAAAACTCGCCGCCGCCGAAGTGGCCGTCGAACAACGCCAGCGACGTCATCAGCAACTGCGCTTGCGCGCCGACGCGCTGTCACTGTTGAGCGAGCGTCTTGAATCGCATCAGGCCGCCCTGACCCAGCGCCTGTACGCGCCGCTACGCGAGCGCCTGCAGCACTATCTGGCGATTCTGTTTCCGGGCGTTGTGCTCAGTATCGATATCGACGCGCTGCGCCCGCAAGCACTGACCCGAAACAATCAAACGATCAATATCGATGCCGAGAGCTTCGGCACCCGCGAGCAGCTCGGCGTGATCGCGCGCTTTGCCTACGCGGATCTGCTCAAGCAGGCGGGTCAACCGACCCTGTTGATTCTCGACGACGCCCTCGTCAACAGTGATGCCGTGCGCCGCCAGCAGATGAAACGCATCCTTCACGATGCCGCACAACGGCATCAGATTCTTCTCTTCACCTGTCATCCCGAGGATTGGCGTGACGCCGGTGCGCGGGTGATGATCAATGTCGCGGCTTGCTGATTGATGCACATCTTGATGTTCCATTTGGCCATCCAGCTGACCCGACCTTGCGCAAAACGTCTGATTGAGCGAGGCAATGACATCGATGGATGAGCAGACGACCACGTCCGTCGATGGTCGCGATCTGGATCACGGTCTCGTGATCATGCGTGCGAGTCGTCTCGAAGCGCTGGTACCGCCGCTGGTCGAACTGCTCGGTGCGACGCGACCGGACAACGTGCTCGCGCCGCAGACCATCGTCGCCGCCCATCCGGGCATGAAAAAGTGGTTGCAGGGTGAGCTCGCGCGTAGTCCGGCGATGGGCGGGATCGCGGCGAATCTGGAAGTGATCCTGCCCAGCGTCTGGATCGATCGGCTGGCCCAGCAGCAACTTGATCAGCAGGCGATTTCGCTGCCGCATTATCAGCAGCGTCATCTGCGCTGGAGCATCCATGCGCTGCTGGCCGGCGATCTCGCATCCATCGGCGTCAGCGATGCGCGGGTGTCGTCCTATCTGCGTGAAGACAGCGATCCGTCTCATATCGCCGATCGCGCCCGACGGAGATTCCAGCTGGCCGATCGACTGGCCCGGATCTATTCGCAATACCTTGTCTATCGACCCGATTGGCTTCAGGCGTGGGAGCAAGGGCGTTTCGAAACGGCGAGTCGCGCAAGCGCTGATCCTGCAACGCAGGCAACCGAGCGCGAACTGCTCGCGCCGTTGTGGAAACATCTGTGCAGCAAACTGGGAGCGCATCGCGGTGATGTCGTTGGCGAGCTGATCCGGCAGCTTGGCCAAGCCGCCCCGGCTTCGGTTGATGCGCTGCATGTGTTTGGCATCAGTCATCTGGCCCCGTCGGAACTGGCCGTGTTGCGCGCGTTCGCAGGCAAACGTCCGGTTGCGCTGTACGTGCCGGATCCGTGCCGCGAATACTGGGGCGGTCTTGGCCACAGTCGCGCCGACTTGCCCGCGTACTGCGATGCCGAGCAGGCCCGAATCGATAGCGCGGACGGACAGGATTACTGGGTCGACCAGGAGCATCCGCTGCTCGCGCGCTGGGGCCGCATGGGCCAGCACTTCATGCTCGCCTTGTCCGATGGCCAGGACATGGTGCTTGAGGATGTCCGCCATTGGCGCGACGAAGCCGACAGCCAACCGCGCGATCGCCTTGAGCGCTTGCAGCAAAGTATTCGTCGACTCGAACCCGGCTTGCTCGATGTCGATCTGCAAACCAGCACGGACGCCGAGGTCGCGGATGCCTCGCTGCGCATCCACGCCTGCCACACGCGCCTGCGTGAACTCGAAGTTCTGCGCGACCAGTTGTTCGATGCGTTCGCGCACGCTGAATCCGAGGGTGCGCCGCTGAAGCCCTCCGACATCGTCGTCATGGCACCGAATATCCAGGCCTATGCGCCGCTGATTCCGGCCGTCTTCGGCGTGCCCGGCAGCGACCGTGAAGCACTGCCGTATCACCTCGCCGATATCGCCATCGCGCGCAGCCACTCGCTGTTTGTTGCGTTTCAGCGCCTGCTCGATTTGCCGAGTACGCGGGTCACCGCACCCGAAGTGATCGATCTGCTGTCGGTGCCTGAAATGGCCCGGCGTCTTGGACTTGATGCTTCCGATCTTGATGATCTCTCGGCCTGGTTGCGCGAGAGTCGCGTCGCCTGGGCGCTCGATGGTTCGTTCCGCGAGCGCTTCGGTGTTCCCGGCATCTCGGAACATACCTTTGCCTGGGCGCTGGATCGCCTGCTCGCCGGCTATCTGATGGCCGATGCCGTCAGCGACGATCGCCAACCCGCAGTGCGCCTCGCCGACCAGACCGAACTGGCACCACTGACCGGAATCGATGGCCCGGGCGCCGAGAGTCTCGGCGCGCTGGATCGATTGCTGCAGGAAATCCAGGCGCTCTGCGATCTGGCCGAACAAACCCTGCCTGCGAGTCAGTGGGCTGTCGCTCTGGAAACCCGCTTCGAAGCCCTGTTCGCCGTCGATCCGATGGATGGCGAAGCGCGCGAGGCGGCGGCCTTCGTGCTCAAGTTCATTCGCGGCATTGCCAGTGAACCGCAAGCCGCCGGCGAAGATCCCGAGCTGCACTTCAGTGTCGTGCGCGATCTGCTCACCGAGCGCCTTGCTTCCGTCCCCGAGCGCCAGCGCTTCCTCATGGGTGGCGTGACTTTTTGCGGCATGGTTCCGCAGCGTGCGATTCCGTTCAAGGTGGTTGCCCTGCTCGGTCTCAATGATGGTGAATTTCCGCGCAGCAGTAGTGATGCCGGACTCGACCTGATGAGTCGCTTGCGCCGCCTCGGTGACCGTGACGTGCGCAGTGATGATCGCTATCTGTTTCTCGAAACCGTGATGTCGGCGCGTCAACGTCTGCATCTGAGCTACATCGGCCAGGGCGTGCGCGATGGCAAGTTGTGCAACCCGGCACCGCCGCTGGCCGAACTGCTGGCCGCGCTCGATGACAGTGCCGGTCTGCGCAGCGATGACGACACCGCGCGGCCGTGGTTCGTGCGTCATCCGCTGCAACCGTTTGATTCACGCTACTTCGATGGCGGCGATCCGCGGCTGTTTTCGTATGACGCCCGCTATGCCGAAATGAAGGGAGCGGGCACGAACAGCACACTGCTGCCGTTCTACGATCCCGCCGATACGCGCCGTATCGAAATCGAGCCGCCGATCGCATTGGGTCAGGTCCAGGCCTACTTCAAGGATCCTGCCCGACAGGTGCTTGAGAGCCGCATGCAGATCCGCCTCGACGCGCTCGAAGATGATCGTTTGCCCGAAGATGAGCCGATCGAGCCGAGATTCGAGGCCATCGACAGCATCGCGCGAACGCTGTTCTTTGACGTACTTGCGCGACGTGCGAGTGGTGAGACGGTTTCGCTGGAGCAGATCCCGGCATGGGTGCGCCTGAGCGGACGCATGCCGCCGGGACGAGCCGGCGTGGTCGCCTGGGAAAAGGAGAAATTCGCCTGCGAAGCGTTGCTGGAAACGCTCGAAGAATGCGCGATGTTTGCCAGTGGTGCGCCTGCCGCACAAGGACATGATGTCGATCTGCTGATCGATGGCCAGCGCGTCAGCGGTCGTATCGGACATCTCTTCGTCAACGCCAACGAGTGGCGGCTGCTGCGCATCTTTCCGAATGCCAGCGACGCCAACAAGGGCATCAAGGCCGAGAAGGACCTGAACTTCAAGGAGCGCATCCCGATGTTCCTTGACTGGGCGCTGCTACGTCTGGACACGGCCGCGCGGGAGCCAACGCCGCCTGCCGTTCGCCTGACCGCCGTGGTCGGCGGGGCACAGAGGTGGCTGGGTCAGTTCGATCGCTGGGATGAACTCTGGCTGGTTGCCGATGCGGGCGAGCAGGAAAAGCTGCTCGACGATTTGCGCGAGCGGGTCGTTGCCCTGATCGATTTCTGGCGTCAGGCGCAAGCGAAACCGCAATGGTATTTCCCGAAGACCTCGTGGCAAGCGATCAGCGGCAAACAGCGCAGCGATGGCAGTGTCGACGTTGCGGGCGCATGGGCCTCTTCGGAACATGCTCGCGGCGAACGCGACTACGCGCCAGGCTATTCGAGACTGCTTGCCGGCGACGTCGAATTTGCGGGTGACAGCCACGAGCTCGCGCAACTCAATGAAACCGCCAGATACCTGGACGCATTGATCTGCCTCGACATCAATCTGGAGTCGAAAGCATGAGCGCGCGGAAGACAAGGAAAGATACCGCGCGCAGCGATTGGCGCGATCTCGATCTCGGCGCTGGCGGCCGCAGCCTGATTGAAGCGAGTGCCGGCACCGGCAAGACCTGGACCATCGCCGTGCTCTATCTGCGCCTGATTCTTGAGCGCGAATTCTCGCCACGCCAGATCGTGGTGACCACGTTCACCAAGGCTGCGGCCCAGGAATTGCGTGAGCGACTGCGCAGCAAATTGCGCTGGGCCGAACGGCTCGCGGTTGCAGGCGATGTTGGCGAAGAGCCACTCAATGTCGACGAAGCCTGGTTGCGCGCGCGCTGGGCGAACGCCGTCGGTCAACGAAATCCGGATTTGCAGCGCATCCGCCTTGCCATCGCCGAAATGGATGTCGCCCCGGTCAGCACCATGCATGTACTTTGCGGTCGCATCCTCGCCGATCATCCGTTTGCCTGCGCGGTACCGTTTGCCAGGGGCGATCTGGTTGATGGTCAGGGCATGCTCGAGGAAATCGCCCGCGACCTGATGCGCCGCTTCCAGCAATCGAACAGGCCGGATGAACTGGTCGACCTGCAGCAGCGTGTCGCCGCGGATCTCAAGCACGCGTCATTGCTGGCGATTCTGAGAACGTCGATCACGCCGGGCACGTCAATTCCGTTGATCGAGCAAGAGTCACCGCTGCCGGTGGATGAGTTGCCTGCGTTGCGTACGCTTGTTGCCGATTCCGGCGCCTTTCGCAAAGACGCCCGACTCCGTCGAGCATGGGAACGGCTTGCCGAACTGATTGAAGACCCGACTCTCTATCCTGATAGCGAAGTCATCAATGACCTGAAGGGCGCTGCGGACCGAAAAGGCTTGCTCAAAGGTCGCAAGGACGATGCAGATGTCACCGCCATCGTTGAACTGTCCTTGCGTTGCGCACCGCTTCTCGCTCAACGACGCCAGCGCATGCTGCATGAGTTCTGGCACAAGGTCGTCGCAGTTGCCCGCGAACAAATCGAGGCGCGTCTGCGCAGCCGCCATCAACAATCGTTTGACAGCTTGCTGACCTCGGTCGCCGAAGTGCTTGAAGGCGAAGCGAAGGCGGGAGCGAACCGAACTCTGGCCGATGCCCTCTTCGCCAGTTGGCCGGTCGCCCTGATCGACGAATTCCAGGATACCGACAGCGTCCAGTACGGCATTCTCGATCGCATCTATCGCGACGATGCGGGCGCCCCGCGCGGGCGCCTGGTCATGATCGGTGATCCGAAGCAGGCCATCTACCGTTTCCGTGGCGGCGACATTCATGCCTATCAGGCTGCGGCTGCCGAGGCGGACGCCGATGGTCGGCTCAGTCTCGACACCAACCATCGTTCCTCGCGTGCTTATGTGGATGCGATCAACGAGTGGTTCGCCTGTGCCGGTGAATCGCTCAGCGCGATCGATGAGGAAAGCCCGATTCGCTATCACGCGGTCAATGCCAGCGATCGGCGCGACAGCAAGCCGTACACGATCGATGGCCTTGCCTGCGCCAAGCCGCTGCTCATTCACTATCGCGAAACCTGTCCTGACGCCGCTGCCGAACGGCGCAATCTGGCCCTGGAAACCTGCGCCAACCAGATCGTTGATCTGCTCGAATCCGGGCGTCACAAGATCGGCAAGAATCTTTTGAAACCCTCCGATATCGCCGTGCTGTTGCCGACGGCGGCGAGCATCCGCAGCCTGCGCGATCTGCTGCGTCAGCGCGGTGTGCCCTGCGTCGCGACTGATCGCAGCAGCGTCTACGCCACCGATATCGCGCGCGAGTTGCAGATCATCCTGCACGCACTGATCCACCACACCGAACTCGGTGCGGCCCGTGCCGCCGCGGCAACCCGACTATGGGGCGCGAGCTTCAGCGAGTTGCAACGGCTGAGCGAGGATGTCGCTGCCTGGAAGCAGATCAGCGACATCTTCCGGCGCTGGCACGGCGATTGGCACGAACGCGGAATCCAGGCCGTCATTGATGCCTTGATCGAGCACATGGCCGGGCGCTATCTCGATACCCTCGGTGGCGAGCGTGCGATCACCGATCTGCGCCATCTCGGCGAATTGCTGCAGGAGCAGAGTCAACAGACACCCGGCAGCGAGGAGTTGCTGGCCTGGTTTGCCGACCAGCGCAAGGAGCTTTCCGCCGACAACGAGGACGCCGCTGACGCCGCCCAGCTACGCATCGAATCCGACAGCGAGCGGGTCGCCTTGATGACCTTGCATGCGAGCAAGGGGCTCGAATTCCCGATCGTGTTTCTGCCCTTGATGTGGGCCCATGGCGAACGCAGGAGCCCGGCGCCGTGGATCGTCAACAGCGAAGGTCGGCGTCAGGTCAGCTTCGCCGAGTCGGCCAAGGACATTGAAAACGCGGATCTGCAGGATGAGCGCTTCCGCGTGCTGTACGTCGCCATGACGCGGGCGATCCATGCCTGCCATGTCCTCGCCCTGCCCGCCGACCGGCCCGCGCAGAAAAATCAGGGACCCGCGGCAGGAACGACGCGCAGCGCGCTCGATGTGTTGATCGCGCGCATGCAGCCGGCGCCGGGCTCGGCCGAATTTGCCGGGCAGGCAGCACATGTCGACTGGATCGCCGCACCGGGCTGGCGCAACGAATCCGACGACAACGCGTTCTACCAGTCTGCCGAGGAGCGTGTCAGCCGATCCGCCGCGCGCATCATCCCGCCGCGAACGGCGGGTCCGATTGAAGCCCGTCACAGCTTCACGACCTTGACCCGGCATCATTCGACGCGGGCGCTCGATCCGGAGGCGTCGGCCGGCGATGAAGCGAGCGTTGAGGGAATCGAGCCAGCGGAATCGGTGGCCCTTTCGGTCGCTGCACCAACGCAGACAGTCGGCGACGACGAGGCCGGGCATCCCTTGCTGCTCGCACTCGAGCCGGTCAAGGGTGCCGATTTCGGCAACGCCATCCACGCCATGTTCGAGCACCGCGAGATTGGTGTGCCGTTCAGTGCCCAGCATGAATTGCTCGCAGCGGAACTGGCCAATGCCGGCGTGCGTCGAAAGGGCGTTGAGCGCTCTGTGCTCGTTGAGGCTCTGGGCAAGCGTCTGCAATCGGCACTCGAAGCGTCACTCGGCGCGCAAGGCGCGCCGACACTTTGCCTTGCCGATCTGGGCGTACACGATCTGCTCGCCGAGATGGAATTCTTTTTTCCGCTGCAGGGCGCGTCGATGAGCGAACTGCGAAGGGTCTGCGCGGAACATGGCGAACCCGATCTGGTTCCATCGAGCTCGCGCACCTTGAGCGGACTCATGAACGGCAAGATCGATCTGATTTTCCATCACGCCGGGCGTTATTGCGTTCTTGATTACAAAGGTAATTTTCTTGGCACGCGGATTACCGACTACCAGGGCGAGCGTTTGTTGCAACAAATGGATGCATCCAATTATCGTTTCCAGGCTCTGCTCTACTGCGTGGCCCTCGATCGTTATCTTGCTCAGCGAATCGGGCACAGCTACGACCGCGCCAGCCAGCTCGGCGAATGCTTCTATCTGTTCGTCCGTGCCGTCGGCCTCGGCAAGGACGCCGGAATCTGGCGCCATCGCTTCCCCGATGCCCTGCTTGCTGCAGTCGGCGAAGTCCTCGACAGCGGAATCATCCGGGAGGTCGCGTGATGAAGTCCGCTGCATTTCATTTTCGCCGTCTTGATTCGGCGGTAACGATCGCCGAGTCGTGGCGTTCGCTGGACTGCGCGGTTGCGCGCTGGGTCATGGCCCATGGCGGCTCAGCGCTGCTCGCCGAAGTCGCGGCCTGGGCGAGCCTGGCCGAAGGTCATGGCGACAGTGCCTTGCCGCTGACCGGGGCCGAAGCGGATCGCCATGGCATGCGTGCACTTGGCGATGAGGAAATCGAGAGCTTGCGCGGCGAGCCGCTGGTCGGAACCGCGCAATCCCGTGACGCCAACGAAGCGGACACGGCCTTCGTCCTTGATGACGGCTTGTTCTACCTGCGCCGAAATTTTCTCCACGAGATCGCCGTGGCGAGAATGATCGGCGAGCGTCGTGCGCAGTCCGCCGCCGCGGATCAAACACCTTTGGCGACGCTTGATGCCTTGTTCCATGGCGATGCAAACACGCCGGTCCAGGCCCAGCGTGACGCCGTCGCGCGGATGCCCGGGCGACGCTTTTTCGTGCTCACCGGCGGCCCGGGCACGGGCAAGACGACGACCGTCCTGCGCATGTTGCTGGCCCTGATCCGTGATCGCGAAACCCGCGCCGAACTGGCGCCGACGATCCGCATCAGCGCGCCGACCGGCAAGGCCGCACAGCGCCTGTCGGAAACCCTGCGCGAGGGTGCCAAACGGCTGCGCGAACATGCGCAGCAACCGCTCGGCGATGACTGGTCGGCGTCGATTGAAATCGCGCTCTCGGCACAGGCCAGCACCTTGCATCGCTTGCTTGGCAGTCGCGGTCGGCGCGGCGGATTTGCCCATCATGCGGACAACCCGCTGCCGGTTGATATCGTCGTCGTCGACGAGGCTTCGATGCTCGATCTCGGCCTGCTGCGCACCCTGCTTGAGGCCTTGCGCGAAGACACCGTATTGATCCTGATCGGCGATGCCGACCAGTTGACTTCGGTTGGAACCGGCTCGGTGCTGCTCGATCTGGTCGCCGCAATGGAGGCTGCCGGTGCCGAAGATCTGGTCCGGTTGCGCCACAGCTTCCGCGCCGACCAATCGCTGCTGCCGATCAATGAAGCCATTCGCATGGGTGACCGCGGCGCATTCGATCGGGCCTGGAATGACGCCGGTGACAAGGTGCGGAATCGCCGCGCGGGTACGCCGGGGGAGCTATCGATTGCACTCGGAATCTGGGGCGGTGCGGTGCAGACCCTGCTCCAGCGTGCAGGTGCATTTGATCGCCATCCGGTCGATCAAATGGCAGCGATACTGGCCGTACTCGATGCCCTGCGCCAGCGTCAGTTGCTGTGCGCGCTGCGCGAAGGGGCGTTCGGCTCGGAAGCGGTCAACGCGATCCTCGAAAGAATGCTCAGTCACGAGGTCGACGGCTTTTCTGCCGCGACCTGGTATCCCGGTCGTGTCGTCATGATCACCCGCAATGATGCCGCGGCCGGTTTGTTCAATGGCGATGTCGGCGTGTGTCTGCGTGATGACAACGACCAGTTGCGGGTCTGGTTCGAGGTCACCGTTCGCGAAGACAAGACCGCATCCACCGATATCGCGAACGACACCCCGGGATTGCAGCGGCGGGCGATCGATTTCGAGCCCGGCAGCTTGCCCGAGCACAAGGGCGCGTTTGCGGTGACGATTCACAAGAGCCAGGGCTCGGAGTACGACCAGGTCGCCGTGTTGCTACCGCCGGACGCCGACAACCGCATCCTGTCGCGGCAGTTGCTCTATACCGCGGTGTCGCGGGCCAGGCAATCGGTCGAAATCTGGGGCAGCGATGCCGTGCTCGACGCGGCGCTGGCAACCCCGGTGCGCCGCGCCGGTGGTTTGGCCGCGCGGTTTGCAGAAAGCTCACACGTTAAAAATAAAAGGTAATGCAATAGCGTGGGAGCCCGTTCACGGGCGAGGCTCCTGCCAATCCCGAATCCCGAAAAAAAGCATCGCCCCTGAAGTGAGCTCCTACGCCCGCGCAAACACCAGGCTGGCGTTGGTGCCACCGAAACCGAAGCTGTTCGACATGACCACATCAAGCTTCGCTTCGTGGCTCTTCTGCACGATCGGAAAACCTTCGGCAGCCGGATCGAGCTTGTCGATGTTGGCCGAACCGGCGATGAAGCCGTCTTCGAGCATGAGCAGGCTGTAGATCGCCTCATGCACGCTGGCTGCGCCGAGCGAGTGGCCACTCAAGGCCTTGGTCGACGACAGCGGCGGCATGTCATTCGGAAAAACTTCACGCAGGGCTTTCAGTTCAATGATATCGCCGAGTGGCGTCGCTGTACCGTGGCTGTTGATGTAGTCGATATCACCTTTGACATTGGCCATGGCCATCTGCATGCAGCGCACTGCGCCTTCGCCGGTCGGCGCAACCATGTCGGCGCCATCGGAGGTGACGCCATAGCCAACCAGCTCGGCATGGATGCGCGCGCCGCGCGCCTTGGCGTGTTCGTAATCTTCCAGCACGAGCATGCCGCCGCCGCCGGCAATGACGAATCCGTCGCGGTCGACATCGTAAGGGCGTGATGCACTTTCCGGATGTTCGTTGTGGGCCGTCGACAGCGCACCCATGGCATCGAACATCGAGGTCATGCCCCAGTGCAACTCCTCGCCGCCGCCGGCGAAGACGACATCTTGCGCACCGTGACGGATCAGGTCGGCACCGGCACCGATGCAGTGCGCCGAGGTCGCGCAGGCAGCCGAGATTGAATAGCTCAATCCAAGGATGCCGAATGCCGTGGCCAATGTCGCCGAAACCGTCGAGCACATCGTGCGCGGAACCATGTACGGCCCGATCTTGCGCACGCCCTTGTTGCGCAGCAGGTCGGCGGCGGCGATCTGCCATTCGGGTGAGCCGCCACCGGAACCGGCAATGACGCCGCTGCGTGGATTGCGCACCTGCTCGTCGCTGAGCCCGGCATCGGCAATCGCGGAGCGCATTGCGACATAGGCATAGGCCGCCGCATCACCCATGAAACGCTTGAGCTTGCGATCGATTTCAGCAACCAGATCGATCACCGGCAAGCCGGCAATGCGGCTGCGCAGACCGAGCTCGGCATATTCGGGAATGTCGCGAATGCCGCTGCGACTATCGCGCAGCGAGGCGGAAACCGACTCCAGGGAATTGCCGAGGCAGGATACGAGGCCCATGCCAGTGACGACGACTCGACGCATATCAGAAACCATCCGTTGAGGTAAAAAGACCGACGCGCAGATCGTCGGCCACATAGATCTCGCGATCATCGACGTAGGTGCGACCGTCGGCAATGATAAGGGAGAGCTTGCCGCGCATGATGCGACGCACGTCGACTTCGTAGCGGACCACCTTCGCCGTCGGCAAGACCTGACCGCTGAAGCGGACCTTGCCGACGCCGAGCGCACGACCACGACCGGGTTCGCCGAGCCAGGGCAGATAGAAGCCGGCCAACTGCCACATGGCATCGACACCGAGGCATCCCGGCATCACCGGGTCGCCCTCGAAATGACAGCCGAAGAACCAGAGATCCGGGCGGATATCGAGCTCGGCATGCACCGTTCCCTTGCCGTGGACACCACCTGTCTCGTCAATCCGCGTAATGCGGTCGAACATCAACATCGGCGGCGCCGGAAGCTTTGCATTGCCCGGACCAAACATCTCGCCACGCGCGCAGGCGAGGAGCTGGTCGTAATCAAGCGACGATGGTTTCGGCATGGATGGTAGCGACCTTATAGGAAAGCAAAGTTGCCTATTCTACGGGTCTGAAGCCCTGGTTCGCGTCAAAACTCTGTTCAGAGTCGTCAAACAGACCGGAAAAGCCTTTGAAACGAGGTGTTTATCCCTGGTTTCAAAGCGAAACTGAATCGCAACCCGTGCCGCCACGGCCGATTGCTGGCGATGAAGCTGGCGAGCCCGGCTCGCAGAGCCGGCCCCATGCCGGGGTTCATCGGCGGGTCGGGCGTGCAAGCCTATGCTGGAGCAATGAATCGCTCGACCTCACCGATTTTCAGCATAGGCCACTCCACCCGTTCGCTGGAACAGTTTCTGGCACTACTCGACGAGTCGCGGATCGAGTGCGTGGTCGATGTCCGGCGCCTGCCGGGATCGCGGCGATTCCCGCAATACGATGCCGAACCATTGGCCGGAAGTCTGGCCGCGCAGGCTATCGACTACTGGTATTTGCCGCCCTTGTGCGGCCGGCGCAGTCGACGCGAACTTGAAGGCGCTGCACCCGAAAGCTTCTGGAGCAATGCCAGCTTCGCCCGCTACGCGGCCTACTCGCGCAGCGAAGCATTCGCACACGGCTTGCGCGAGTTGCTGGAGCGCGCGCGCCTGCAGCGTTGTGCGCTGATGTGTTCGGAAGCGGTCTGGTGGCGTTGCCATCGGCGCATCATCACCGACCATTTGCTCGCACGCGGCGTGCCGGTCCGCCACATCATGGGGCCGGGCAAAGTCGATGCCGCCAGTCTCACCCAGGGCGCACGCATCGAAGCAGGTGAGGTGGTCTATCCACCGACGGATCAGCAATCAGACACCGGAAAACGGTGACATCAGCAACGGGAGAAGTCCATGAGCAAGCCATTCAAGGTCGGCGATCATGTGCGCTGGAACTCGGAAGCAGGCCATGTCAGCGGCGTGATCAGGAAAATCCACGAAAGCGATTTCGAATGGAAGGGCTACACACGTCATTGCAGCAAGGATGATCCGCAATACGAAATCAAAAGCGACAAGACTGATCACATCGCCATGCACAAGGGCGCTGCGCTTTCACGGGTGAAATCCGCATAAGGCAAGGACAGGAGAGGTCGGAGCAGTAATCTATCCACTATCTTGTCGGAAGCGGATTGGTCAGGGCTTCTGTGTCCGAATTCAGCATCAATCACGGCTTTCAACGCGGGAGATCGCGGCACGGAATGACTATCTATCGATGCGTACCAGCACTTCTGCAAGTTGCCGGTGATCGGCATCGCGCTTTTTGGGCAATCGCTTGCGCAGATTGAGCAACTTCCAGCGGAGCGCAGGCAATTGCGGGACATGATCCGGGAGTGCAAGCCGCTCCCATTCAGGGCTTTCGTGTTCTATCGAAAATAGAAATTGCCTGACGTTGTCGTCGATGCGCGAGTGGATCTCGGCAATCAGTTCTTCGCGCGCTCTGATCAACGATCGGACGTCAACAGCTTCATCTGCCATCCCGGCGAATTCCACGGCAAACCGATCTTCAAGAGGGAGGAGATTAGGTGCGATCAATTCCGCTGCCGGGCGCCCGGTCGCTGTCAGATAAACCAGAAAAACCGACCAAAGTTCGTTCGTGATCCCTTCCGTTGCAAGCAAGTGCATGACATCAAACAGGTCTCGCGGATGCTGGCGATCTAGCGCAGCAACCATTTTTCCGGCAAACAGATCGGCGAATCCAAGCGTCTGGGATTCGATCAAGCCGAAACGTTCGGCCACAGCTGGTTGCAGATTGCGAATTTCTGCTGGAAAAACCGAGCCTCTCGACACCGGCGTGACGTCAATCTTGATTGGCACTCGGCGCCGATTGATGGCGAGGCCAGTCGGCACTCCATCGGGAGTCACCCGCGGGCGCACCTCGCAGCCGTGATTTTCGCCAAGCACATTGCCGATGCGCTGCAGCGCCGAAGTGATTCCTCCCAGTGAATCGCGCCGCTCTCCGAGTGGCAGCCAGGTCAGATCGATATCTATGGACAGGCGTGGCAAATCACGGAAGAAAAGGTTTATTGCTGTCCCACCTTTCAGCGCGAAGGCAGCTTCTGTGCGGACCACCGGTAGCACATCGACCAGCAACGCGAGTTGCCGTGTGTAGGTACTATCGAAATTCGGCATCAAGGTCTGCCGGCAACGTGATCTGAAAGAGCGCGTCGTACTTGCCACCCGGGAGCATGGCGCGCTTGCCGCGGCCGAGATCGACATCAGCGACATTCACATGCTTGAGCCAGGGATGGTTGTGCCGATGCGCGAGCGCAAGAAACAGTCGCTTGACCTTGTAGCTGGTGCATCGCGCCAACAACATATCGAGTCGGGCAGGGCGCAATCGAACCAGGCCCGCGAGGACCGCATCGGCTTCATGCAGGCTGGCATGTTTCGGTGTCTCGTCGAGCAATTCGAGGATTGCGCGCTCTTCGCTGGCGAAGCGCAAGGTCCGCCGTTCCCCCTGCGGTTGCAGATCAACCAACGCGCGCTCCTTGTCCGTAGCGTTCTCGGGAAAATCAAACAACCGATCCGCATGCCAAACAAGCGGATGCCGGGGTACAACGTCGGCCGCCCACCTGGGCAGGCGCTTCGGCCCGTAGAGTACGACCGATTTGGGGCCGGGACGCAGGAAATGCGAGAAGCCGGCCCAGTCGAGCGCCGACAAGCCACCTACGTGGAGCGGGAGTTTCAACAGATTTTGCAGTGCAAATACAGCATCTGCCCAGGTCGATTCCGCCCCGCTGCGGCGGTAGACCCCGTAGCCGGCAGAAACCAGCCAGCCACCCGCAACGTATTTCGGCAGGAGGTTGTCGGCATAGCCGTGCGAGGTCAACCAGCGCGTCGGCAAGAGCGATCCCGGCGCAAAGTCGGCCAGCAATCGGTTCAGCGATGGAGAGTTCTCCTCACTCACGGTGAGGACTTTAACGCTAGTGATGAACTGGCGCAAGTTCATCAGAGCAGTGAATTTCCTCACTCAGGGTGAGGAGAAACACAATGTTAATGAACTAGTCGCAACCCTCCGGGACGCGGCCGGAAAGCCCCATCGCTACGTCAGTCGTCGCTCATTTGGAATGACCAAACCATGTTCCTGTGTCCTTGCGCTGCGACCTTCCGGCCTCCGGCGCCATCGCCGGAATAGTGCGAACAGGCCCTAACTCGTGCCTGCAGCGGCGCCTCGTGGTCAGGCTTGCGGCGAAACACGCTGACTGAGCGGCAGATTCAACCCTGGGCGGATCAGCTGCCTGCCAACAGAGCCTTGGCTTCCACCTGTGCGGCACGGTAGGAGACCTCCCACTGACCCTCACGTGGTGTCGAGCAGGCGAGGCGGGTGAGCACGCGTTGCATGCTGTCGATCTCGCCGAGCAACTGCTGGATCGTGTCCAGAGCTTCCTGATAGTCCGTCATTGGAACCAGAAAGACCTTGCGATCCTGGCAGACGCCGATGCAGGTTTGTGGTGCTTCGATACGACCGCAGCCGATGCATTGCCAGGCTGGAATCGGATCGTTCATGGCGTCAGTGGCTGTGTTCTTCGTCGCTTCCGGCTTTCAGTTCCCAGCTTGGATCAGCGAATACGCGCGGGTAGTCGGCGATTGCATCGCGCATTGATGCGACCGTGGATGTATCAGCCGGATCCTTGTTGAATGCCTGCACGCCATTGAGCAGGGGAACGAGCATGCTGTGCAGGGCTGCATCGGCTTTCGCATCAAGTTTGCAGTTGGCAAAGACGTAGTCGATGGCGTCCTTGATCGAAGCAACCTTCTCGACGGCAATCGATTGCGGCATGTGGCCCATCTCGTAGTGGCGCAATTCTTCAAGCGCGGCGTGGATGCGTGACATGCCTTCGCGCAATGGAGCGTCGGTGGCGTAACGCTGTGCCGGAATCGCAACGCTTTCCGGCGCAGCGTGGTCAGCATGGGCGTCATGCTCGCCATGCTCATGCTGGGCGAACGCTTGCGGAGCGATTGAAAGGGCGAGGGCAGCGACAACGGGAAGCAGGAGCGTCGAAAGTTTCATGGTCGTTGATTCAGATTTGCCGGGATGGCTGGGAGGCTATCGCATGCAATGCCGGGCGGCCATGATCCAGGTCAAAGCCAGATCATGGTGTGGGCGACATCTCAATGCATCTTGCCGCTGCTTTTCAGCCAGCCAGGGGCAGACTCGGCTGTGTCCAGCAGCAGGATTCTTCCAAAGCAGGCTTTTTGGAGAGCGATATCACTGCCGGAGTCGCGCTCGCGATGGGTCGCTAGTGAAAGGAGAAAAATCCCCGGCAAGTCGCACGAGAGCATGAAAACCAGGCAAAGGCACTGGGCCCCTGCCTGCGCAGGGGATACGAGAGGGAATTTGAGGCTTTCGGCGAGTGGGAGACCAAGGGCCACTTGATCAGCGTTGCCCAAGGGTCGTCGATGCATTCTCGATTCACGGCGTTCAATTGCGCCACCCGCCACCCAATCCCGTCCTTCAACAATCAAATGGCTGGCCATCCCCAAACCCGATAGGGGTCGGGAAGGCTCATCACCTCCCCGCCCTCCGAACCGTGCGTGCGGTTCTCCCGCACACGGCTCTCCAGTTGGTGGTTGCTTCATCGAGATCGGCACGCCAAGGCATGGGCTTGGGTTAACGTGAAAAGCC
>NZ_DASSYD010000147.1:0-7639 GCF_035703485.1 Dokdonella sp.
CCGGGACTTTGAATTCGACTTCTTCGTCTATCCAGTCGAAGCTTCCATTCAGACGCTCTGAAGCAACCAGTTCAGCGCCGGAACCCTGGCAAAGGATGTTCCATTGAATGCCCCGATCCGAACGCAAATCCTGCGCTTGCGCTCGAAAGTGCAGTCGATACGTGCCAGGCCCCAGCATCAGCCATTGACTCAGAGGAATAGTCTGCACGCGGCGGCCAAGAAAGGTCACTTTGACGGCAGAGTGGCCGCTGACTCCTGCTCCTGCGCTGCGCTCAACGATGACGCCCGCCGAGCTTGCCATGCGCCAGTCAAACCCGATCCCGCTGGGTGCCGTTTCGAATCCGCCGTTGTAGACATTGGCCAGACGGCGGTCTTTGCCCAAAACGATCTTGCCGGCCCAGCGCGCATAGGCTTCGCCCCAGGCACCGTGGCTGGCCAAACGATCAATCCACTTGCCAAAGTCGGCGTTGCTCAGACCTTCCTTTCTCAACAGAGCGGATAGAACATGACCGCTGGCCTCGGACTCGGTGTTCGCCAGCAAGGCATTGATCAACCCATTTCCCCACGCCGGTTTCCGCGCCAGCTCGGTGGCCAATGCGTCGGCGAACTCGGGGCGCTCGGCCAGCTTGATCAACAACGGAAACAATTGCGAGCTCTGATCTGGCGCCAGGCGCAGGATCTTGTCAATGCTGGTGAGCCCTTCCGAATAGTGGCCCTGCGCCAGTTGCTCGCCAGCCAGCCAGGCGCGCGCGTTGAGATCCCGCGGGGCGCGGCGCAACGAGATCGCTCGCAGCCGCTCGGCTTGCGATGTCTCGCCTTTCGCTTGGGCGGCTTCGGCGAGAATGGCGAATCCTTCACCTCTCAGCGGCTCGACCGACAAAAGTCTGCGCGCGGTTTGTGCGGCGGCGTCAGGGCCATCGTGTTCGAGCTGCTTGCGCGCGAGTCCAAGCAACGCATCCGGATTGTTGCTCTGCCACGCCAATGCCTGCTGAGGCTCGTCGGCGGCAAGACGATCAGACATGCCGCCGACGACAACACGCCAGGCGGCGATCCCCGCCAATACGATGACTGCCAGCCACAGGCAGAGCCGAAGCGGCAATCTCATTGCGAAGGCGCAACTTCGAATCGGGTGATCTTCCAGTCTCCCTCGTGCCAACTCATATCGAGATAGAGCTTGCCCGATTCGGCGGCAATCCTTTGCGAGTTCACATGGTAGTTCGCGCGCAGGGCAACGGTTGTGTCGGTGACGCGCCATTGCGGGGGATCAAGCGTGAATCGATCAATGACAATCTCCTGATTCCGCGCCTGCAAGGCATTTCGCTCGCGCTCGACGATGCGTTGGTCCTGCTTGTCGCTCCACGCCGAAATCTGATTTTCCCGACTTCCAAAGTAGTTGACCATCGTGGTCACACGATCACGGGCGAGCTCAAATCTTGACAGTGCGCTCGCCGTCACGACGGGCGCCTTCGCGGCGGTACTTGCCGATGGCCTGCCGGCGCGAACGGCATCGCTATCGGCACTCTCGGCAACCAATGACTGCGGCTTTTGCTGGCGCTCCTCGGATACGTCGGTCAGTTGAGCATGAACCATCCCGGCGATTGGCGTCGCCATGGGGCGCGCGTCGGTGTTGCCCTGCTCGGCGGCATTCGGCAACGCTGCGACAGGCAAAGCTTTCGCCTCGGCCGATGAGGCGATGGCAACTACCTTGATCGCATCGTCAGGCAGCTCGGCCGTGGGCTTGGCAGGTGAGCGCGGCTTGACCGGCTCCTTCGCCACGAGCGCGACCCTGGGAGGGATCGGCGTTGACCTGGTCGGCTCAACGTGTTGCAACGGCGGAGGTTGCGATCTTTCCTTGTCGGCCGCAGCAACCGCGTGCCGAGTCATGACGGGCCGCACCGGCGCAATGGCTTCGCGCTGCTTGGCTTTCGCTTCAGCACTGTTTACCGGATTCGATACCGCAACCTGATCGTGCGCCGCCCTGCGCACAGAGGCATCGGCGCTGCTTGCCGCCGTCGGCTCAGCCAGAGGCGTGACATTGCTCGTCGGCTTGCGCTGGTCAGTGATTGGCAAAACAGCACGATCGGCATCAAGCTTCACGACACCTTCGTTCGGCGCAGGCGGTGCGTCGTCCAATACCGGAGTCGGCTGCATCCGCGCATTCGCCGCACCCTCCTTGCGCTGCTCAGCTTCTACCGCGAACGGAATTCTTGGCCGAATCGAAGAGTCCGAATTCTTCGCATTCATCGCCACGCCGTTGGGGTCCACTCTGTCTTGTCGCGTCGAAGCCAGATAGACCAATACCGCGCAGCAAGCGAGCAGACCGCCAATGGCAACTTTCTTGAGCCAACCGGTCGACGAGGTGTTGATCGGCTCCGCTGTCCATGCGGGGGCCTGAACGATTGATCGGTGCTCGCCACCCGAAACCGGCTCGCTGATTGAGGCCAGTCGAGTTCGATCGTATTCATCGCGCGAAGCTTCGTTGCGCAGCTGCTGCCAGGCCCAATTGACCTTGGTTGAAAGCACCGCCTCCCAATCCTCGCCACGACGATCGGGGTGCAGCCAGCGCTGCAGCCACACATGATGTTCGCGAATCTCCTGGGCGCCGGCGTTGGCAGCGACGCCGAAGATGCGATAAGCATCGGTCCCCGGCTCGAACAGGACTTGCTGGAGAAAAAAGCGGACGGCCTCAAGAATCGTCTCTTCGGATTCCGAAAACCTCTCAGCCGCCTCGCTCAATTGAGGCTGTGAGGCGGACGCGATCTGGATGGCAAGGCCGAGGTTTTTCGGCAACGGTCGTTCGCGCAGGGCAAATCTCTGAATCGGTGCCTGGTGCAGGGCCAAAGCCAGTTCCAGGGCATCCATGCTCATTAGCGCGCCTTGCCATCAAGCAGTTTCTGAGAGCCTCCGTAGGCGTAATAACCCTCGTACTCATAGCCGTAACCGCTGGCCTTGGCATCGTACTGGGTCAACAGAACGCCAATCAGGCGTGCACGGGTTACGCGCAATCGCTTGATCGCCGCTTGAGCCGAGGTAATCTTCGACGTGCCGGAGCGAATAATCATCAGGGTACCGCCCGCCGCGTTGGCCAGGATCGGCGCATCGGCAATGCCGAGTACCGGAGGACCATCGATGATGATCTGGTCGTACTTCTGCGCGGCAATCAGCAACAGGGATACCAGGCGCGAGCCAGCCAGCAGCTCGGTCGGACTTGGCGGCAGCGGACCGGACAGGATCACATCGAGATTTTTGTTGTCCGATTTCGTCACCGCCTGATCGAAGGTCTTGGCGCCGGACAGCAGACTGCTCAATCCGTCAGTGGCAATCAGGCCGGTTACCTTGGCCAGTGACGGGTTGCGCAGATCACCTTCAATCAACAACACACGCTTGCCGAGCTGGACAAAATTCTGCGCCAGGGTCAGTGCCGAGGTCGATTTGCCTTCACTCGCGGCCGGGCTGGTGATCAGAAGGACCTTGGGCACGCCGCTGTCAGTGGAAAACTGCAGGGCCGTACGCACCGATCTGTAGCTTTCTGAAAACGCGGACCTCGGATCGTTGAGCGCCTCGCGCGGGGTCAGCTTGGTCAGCTTCGGAATGATACCGAGCACCGGCAATTTCAGATGATTCTCGATGTCCTGTGGTGACTTCAGCGAGTCGTCGATGTATTCCAGCAACAGGGCAATCATGACGCCGAGCATCACCCCAAGCAGAAAGCCGAGCATCAGATTGCGCGATAGATTGGGCGCGAAGCGTGACATTGGCACCTGGGCACGATCAATGATCGAGATATTGCTTGGCTTTGCCCCACCGGCCATGCCGACTTCCTTGTAGCGTTGCAACAAGGCGTTGTAGAGCTGCCGATTGGTATCGACGTCACGCTTGAGGATGTTGTACTGAATGCTTCGACCATCAGCCTCCAGTGTTTGCGTGCGCAAGCTGTCGAGCTGGGCTTCGAGCATCGTTTCCTGGCTTACCGCAGCATCGTACTCGGCCTTGACCGAGGCACGGATATTCTTCAGCTCGTTATCGATCTGCTTGCTGACTTCGTCTATCTGGCTCTTCAGCGAGAGCATCTCCGGGTACTCCGGCTTGAAGGTCTGCAGTTTCTGCTGGTACTGGCCCTGCAGTTGGGCGCGCTGCTGCTGCAAGGTGCGCAGAATCGAATCGGTCAGCATGTCCGCCGGCAACGCTGCTCCAGAGACCTTGCTCGCCTCTTGCCAGCGGGCTTCCGCTCGAATACGTTGCTCCTGCGCCTTGGCTTTCGAAGCATTGAGGTCGGCCAGGTTCTGGCCAACCAGTGAGGTGCCATCCGCGCTGGGAACGATGTTCTCCTTTTGCGCGAAGGCGACCAGAGAGCGCTCGGATGTCTCCAGCCGTGATTTCAATTGGGCGAGCTGATCTTCGAGATATTTCTTGGCATAGGAGGAGGCACCGAACTGCCTGTCCATGCTTGAAGCGATGAAGCCATCGGCAACCGCATTGGCCACGCGCGCTGAAAAGGCCGGCAACATGCTGTCGTAGCTGACCCGCACCAGATGCGAATCGCGAATCGGATCTACGGATATTCCGCCCTGGACCAGGCCAGTCGCCCAGCGCAATCGCTTCAAGGCATCCCCGGCAGCATTTTTATCTGGCGCAGAACTGCCATCATCAGCGTTCGTGTCGCCAGCGGCCTCAGGTTCTTTCGGCCCCAGCGGCAACTCCTTGACCCGTGAATCCGGATTCAGCAACTCGCCGAGACGCTGGCTCCAGGTGGGCGGCGTCAACTGCTCGAAAATGTTGCTGTTGGCAAGATTGAGGTCCTCGGCAACACGCTCGGCGAGCGAGCGGCTTTGCAGCAACTCGTACTGGGTCTGATTGAAATCAGGATCCCAGCCACCCATGGGCGTGATGCCTTGCACCTGCATGACCTGGACACTCTCGGTGTCGATCTGCATGGTCACGGTGGCGCGGAATGTGGGCGGCGTCAGCAGGGTTCGAACAAGGGCGATGGCAACCACCACCACAACAATGCCCGCAATCAGCCAACGGCGCTTGACCAGCATGCGCCAGTAGGCAAGCAGGTCGATTTCGTCGTCGGAATCCTGGTTGCTGCCATCAACCGATGTGGTCAGAACAGAGTGCGACTCCGCCTGAACCGGCATGCGCCGATCGATGCCGTCCGGCCCAAAGCGATTTTGTACCGGCAGATTGTTGCCGCCGCCAGCCGGCGTTGCCGGAAGATTGTCACGATCCATGGAGATCTACGTTTCCTCGCAATCTTTCAAACACTAGAGCAGAAAGAACAGGCCCAAGGCCGGCACGGCCTTGATGAAATTCTGAAACGCCGATTTGCGTGTCGAATTGGGGACAACCACGATATCGTCGCCATACACCTGAGGATCTTCCGCAGCACCGGAACTGATCGCACTCACGTCAAAAACCGCAGCCATCTTCTTGCCGTCCACCTGACGGAAGATGAGGACGTTGTCAGTCTTGGCCAGATCATCAAAGCCGCCGGCAATGGCCACGGATTGGAGCAAGGTAGTCTTGCCGGTCAAGGAATAGATCCCGGGCTTCTTGAACGAACCCTGCATCGTGATCCTCTGACTTGTATATTCCTTCACAAAAACAGTTACTTGCGGGTTCTGCAGATAGGTCTTCTCCAGACTCGCACCGATATCCTTCTCCAGCTCGGGGATCGTGCGCCCACCGGCCTGGATGCCGCCAATCAGCGGCAATGATATCTGGCCATTCGAGTTGACCCGCACCGCCCTGTTCAAATCGGGTACACCGAAAACGGTGATTTCGAGCAAATCCTGGGCGCCAATCCGGTAATCCGTGCCGCCCTCGTAAGCACCTGTCGCGCTGGTCGTGTCCGGCGGCGGCAGAGCGCTCCCGGTCGGCGTACTGCGCACAGCAGGGCTTGAAGCACATGCCGCCAGCAGGGTCGTCAAAACAAAAATCGCCAGAATTCTGGGTAAAAAACCGCTCATTCGCATTCTTCCGCGCATAGATCTCGCTATTGTGCGCCAATCAGACGCTTCCAGAAACCACCCGATGATTTTGGAGGCGCTGAAATCCACGGCAATGGCGGAAGCGCCTCAGGCGCAATGTCTTCGACAATTCCCTGCGGCCGGGTCACCACCATGTGGTGCGCCTCAGCCTCACCCACACGTCTCGCGGCGGCATCACGGCCCTCCGAGAGAATCGGCGGGCGTCGCCGTGGATGATGCGCATCCGTGGCGAGGATATGCACACAGCCCTCATCGAGCATGCGTTCAGACCAGTACAACGGCCTGCGGCCAAATTTCCCCGCAACACTCGCAGCCGTCAGCTGCATCCATACACCGCGATCGACCAGACGCTTGAAGATCGCGTAGTGATCCTCGATCCACGAAAGCCGTTCAGGATGCGTGATGACGGGAATATAGCCACCGGCCATCAGCTCGAACACCGACTCCTCAAAACGCGGCGGCGCGACATGATGCGGCGGTTCGAGCAGCAAATAGCGTGTTCCGCCGATGGTTGGGACACGGCCATTGCGAATGGATTCCGTCAGACCCGGCTCAAGATGAACATCCGCGCCAACCAGCAGACGCAGCGGAATATCACGTGAATCCAGCTCAGCCTGAAGAGCATCGACACCGGCACGAATCCCGGCTGCCGTATTTTCGTAAAGCCCCGGGTAGATATGCGGCGTACACGCAAGCGTATGCACGCCATCGGCTACTGACAGACGCGCCATTTCCAGCGACATCTCCAGATCGACTGATCCATCGTCGATTCCGGGCAACATGTGGCAATGCAAATCAAACATGGGTTTGGATCAAGTTTTGAATACAGCGCACCAGCTTACCAAAGGCAAGCCCCCTCACCGAAAAGTCGACGACCTGCGACATATTTTTGCATTGCAAGGATCTCGCCAACCACTGCCGCTACATGGCGCAGTGCAAGGCATGCATTTGCGCTGCGTAGTGGAAAACAACCGATAAAGGTTGGTAGCACGCGAAACTCAAAATTTCCCGTCGCCCCTGAGCAGGCAGGAGCCCAGCACCCCATCGCTCTATTGTTTCTTTGCTCTCGCAAGACAAAGCAAAGCAAAGTCACTGGGCCCCTGCCTTCGCAGGGGCGACGAGCGTGTGGAGGTCACTGGGCCCCTGCCTGCGCAGGGGCGACGAGCGTGTGGAGGTCACTGGACCCCTGCCTGACCAGCCAGTCGGCTGTTGAAAACCGCAGGGGCGACGGGCGCGTGGAGGTCACTGGGCCTCCTGCCTGACCAGCCAATCGGCTGTTGAAAACCGCAGGGGCGACGAGCGTGTGGAGTTCGCTGGACCCGTGGCCTCGGCGCAACTGAGGCTGTACTGACCCTACCGAAAAAATAGAGCCGACGAGACGATGGCCTGGGCTTCCGACGAACTGTTGACCTACGCAAATACATGGCGCGGTGCAAGGCATGCATTTGCGCTGCGTAGTGGAAAACAACCGTTAAAGGTTGATAGCACGCGAAACTCAAAATTTTCCCGATAGGGGTCGGGAAGGCTCATCACCTCCCCGCCCTCCGAACCGTGCGTGCGGTTCTCCCGCACACGGCTCTCCAGTTGGTGGTTGCTTCATCGAGATCGGCACGCCAAGGCATGGGCTTGGGTTAACGTGAAAAGCC
>NZ_DASSYD010000175.1:0-16109 GCF_035703485.1 Dokdonella sp.
GGCTTTTCACGTTAACCCAAGCCCATGCCTTGGCGTGCCGATCTCGATGAAGCAACCACCAACTGGAGAGCCGTGTGCGGGAGAACCGCACGCACGGTTCGGAGGGCGGGGAGGTGATGAGCCTTCCCGACCCCTATCGAAAGGTAAGAGTCGGCGTTAAGTCAGAGCCTGCCCCGGACTCGATCCGGGGACGAACGGCTGGGGGTAGAACCGGCCTTGCCTGAGATTCACTGGCGATCACCGCGCGGCACCGAAGCAACATTTAATGTCGCTTTTCCCCCCGCAACGACGTTTCTCTCCCCTGTTCGGGCAATTGCCCATGGTGGGAGTAGGCGTCATGAAATCGAAAACCGTGATCTGGGGAGCGTTGCTGATCAGTCTGGGCGCGGTGTCGCCTGTCTGGGCAGCCATTTACAAGGTTGGCCCAACCACAGGTGGCTCGGGCTGTACCACTGGATCGATCCAGACCGCAGTGAACATGGCCAATGCGAATCCCGGCCTGGATCACATCATCATCTCGCGCTCCGCCATATACACCGCGGAGGCGGTGAAGATCCAGCAAGGTCAACCCTTGACGATCAGCGGCGGCTACGCGACCTGCACCTCCACCGAGCCATCCGGAGGGCCCACCATTGTGAGCGGCAATGGAGGATCGGCGGATTCGGTATTTACCATTGAAACCGGGGCTGCAGAAATTCTCATCGAGGATTTGTTCATCCGGGATGGTGACGATTCCAGCATCCATTACGGCGGCGGCATCGATTACACCGGTAGCGGCACCCTGACCCTGAGAAACGTGACCCTGACCCAGAACGAAGCAGGTTACGGCGGCGGTTTGTCCGCCCGCGGCACCGGCTCTGATGCCACTGTTCTGTTTCTTGGCAATACCACCATTACCGACAACCTCGCGACGCAGGATGGCGGCGGTGTGCATCTGCGTGGCGAAATCACGCTCTATGCGCTCGAGCCCAACACCGCGATCTGGCTCAACCGTGCCACCGGACTGGCGAATTCGCCGCCCGGCACGTATCACAGCTACGGCGGCGGCATGGCCGTGCTTTCACCGGCTACGGCCTATATCGGTTCGACCGGTTACGGCCTTGGCGTGATCAAGGACAATACGGCGCGAGCCGGTGGTGGTGTTGCCGCGCTTGCCGATACCGGTGATGGCGGCCCACGCGGCACGGTGCATCTGTTCACTACGGACGCGACCAAGCCGCAGAAGGTCAATGGTAATCGGGCCACGGATGCGGGTGGCGCGTTCTATGCGGACGCATTCGTAGGCTTTGACTCATCGTATGGGAGGGTGGTGTTGTGGGATGCGGTGGTTGAGAACAACTCGGCACCGATAGGATCGGTCGCTTATCTTGCCAGTGACTCCGATGTCTTCGGGTTTGCAACTAGTGGTGATTTCCAAATGAATCCGTCGCTCTCCGGTGCTGATCGCCCAGCCGCAAGCGTCGCTTGCAATCCAGGCGTTGCTTGCAGCGTGGTCAAGAACAATCGCAGTACCGACGCGGGGGGCAATCCAGCCAATGGCGCACTGATTCACGGTACTGAACGGGCGTTCGTCAATATTGGAAACGCTCGCTTCACCGAAAACAGCGCGCGCAGCCTCCTTGATCTTGCCAGTGCCGGCTATGTGAAAGTTGACAACACTCTGATCGACAACAACACCTTCACCGCGGCGGTATTGCAATTCCCCGAGGACGATCCCGAAGTTGAACTCAATCACCTGACCATCACCGATAACAGCATCGGTGGCCCGGGCGTGATCGCCCATCGCGGCCATGTCGCCCTAAACCGCAGCATCATCTGGCAGCCCGGCAAGACCGTGCGCGATACGGCGACATCGAGCGGCAGCTTCGATGGCGACCATGTGCTGGCCAACGAGACGGCGAGCATTCCAGGCGTGTCCAACCTTTTCTACCCGTTCGACCCGGGTTTCATCAATCCGACGCTGAAGGATTACCACCTGCGCGCTGGCTCGGAAGCCGTCGACGTCCTGGCCTTCAATAGCGAACTGGACGGCACACTGGATCTGGATCGCCTGCCGCGTTCTGTCAACCTGCCGCTGGTGCCCTTTGGCGGCATCGTCGATCTCGGCGCCTACGAACGCCAGTCGATCGGCAACATCATGGTCAACGATTCGTTCAATTCCGATCTGAGCCAGTGGACCTTGCCGTATCCGGGTCTGGTCAGTCGTGACTCCAACAATGGCAGTGGTCCAAGTGGATCGGGTTCATTGAAAGTCCTCGGCGCGCTATCCGCTGGTGCCGTCAGCGTGACTGTTGCAAAGCAATGCCAGGTGCTGCCCGGTCCCGGCCTCTATCAGGTTACTGGCTGGGGTCGCTCGCCCGGCGCCACCATGACCTCTCCTGGCGACAGCATGCGCGTGCACTGGAAAGTGTTCGTGCCCTCGTTCCCGGCCTATGGCTGCACGGGTATCGTCATCGATGAAGGCGATGTGGTGATTCCGGCGACGACCAATTGGATGCTGTCGCCCACGCCGGGACGGTTCGGCATTTCCACGGATGACTACCTCGACAACGCCGCCGTCGAAATATCACTCGTCGCGCGCGATGTCGGTGCCGCCGATGCGCAGGGTTTCCGCGACTACAACGTCGGCTTCGACGGCATCACCCTCGAAGCCGACAATGACGTGATTTTTGCTGACGGGTTTGATTGAGAACGGGAGTGGGGAGTAGGGAGTCGGGAGTGGGTTTGAGCGCAGGCGAATACATACTCGCAGCAAAATTTTAGGAGCCCCTTCAGGGGCGAGCATTTCGACGAAAGCTCCGCGCCTGAAGGCGCCTCTACAATAGATGCTGCTCTCCACGAGGCGTGAGCGTCGAGCGTACGCGATGGTGCCCGAAGGCCAGGATCAAATCGAGAGCCAGCGGTTATCATGGCGGATTCCAGATTTTCGATGCGGCGGATCGATCCGTCGCATCGATGCCGATCACGAATCCTCGTTCATGTCCGACTTGTCAAAACTCAAACCTGCGCTGGCTGGTGTATCGACGCGTGATCGTGGTCGCCTGATCGGGCGGCTGCGCCGACTGGAAAAAGATGGCGCGTCGGTCAAGGCCGAACAGGTCGCGAAGCTGGCGGCCGAGATTGAGGCATCGACGGCCAGGGTTGCGATGCGCGCGGCACGCATGCCGCCGATTCGTATCGACGAATCGCTGCCGATCGCCGAGCGCAGCGAGGAGATCGTCAAGCTGATCCGTGAGCATCAGGTCATCATCCTTGCTGGCGAAACCGGCTCCGGAAAAACCACGCAATTGCCGAAGCTGTGTCTTGCTGCCGGACGCGGCACGGCCGGCATGATCGGTTGCACCCAGCCACGCCGGATCGCCGCGCGCACCGTCGCGCGCCGCGTCGCCGATGAGCTCGGCACGACGGTCGGCGATCTGGTTGGTTTTCAGGTCCGCTTCAATGATCAGGTCGGCGAGGCCTCGCTGATCAAGTTCATGACCGACGGCATCCTGCTCGCCGAAACCCAGGGCGATGCCTGGCTCAGCAGCTATGACACGATCATTCTCGACGAGGCTCACGAGCGCAGTCTCAATATCGATTTCCTGCTCGGATACCTCAAGCGCCTGCTGAAAAAGCGCCGCGATCTCAAACTGATCGTCACTTCGGCAACCATCGATACGGCGCGCTTCGCCGAGCATTTCGGCAACGCGCCGGTGGTCGAAGTCGAAGGCCGCACCTATCCGGTCGAAGTGCGCTGGCGACCACCACCCGAGCGCGGCGAAACCAGTTCGGTCGAGCAGATTGTTTCCGCGATCGACGAAATCAGCGCCGAAGATCCCCGCGGCGATGTATTGATTTTCCTGCCCGGCGAGCGCGAGATTCGCGATGCGCATCTGGCCCTTGATCGACGCAAGTACCGCGAAACCGAAGTGCTCGCCCTGTATGCGCGGCTCTCGGCGAACGAGCAGGATCGCGTATTCAAGCCGGGGCCGAAACGGCGCATCGTGCTGGCGACCAATGTCGCCGAAACTTCGCTGACCGTGCCGCGCATCCGCTTCGTCGTCGATACCGGAAATGCGCGGGTCAAGCGCTACAGCCAGCGTGGCCAGCTTGAGCGCCTGCATATCGAGCCGATCTCGCAGGCCGCCGCCGACCAGCGCAAGGGCCGCTGCGGACGTGTCGCCGCCGGCATCTGCTATCGCCTGTATGCCGAGGATGATTACGCCGAGCGACCGCGCTACACCGATCCGGAAATCCTGCGCACCTCGCTGGCCGGGGTGATCCTGCGCATGCTCAGCCTCAAGCTCGGTGATGTCGCCGATTTTCCGTTTGTCGAAGCGCCACCCGAACGTGCCATCGGTGATGGCTATCGGCGCCTGATCGAGATCGGCGCGATCGACGAGCAGCATCGGATTACGAAGATCGGCACGACGATCGCCAGTTTGCCGGTTGATGTCGCACTCGCGCGCATGCTGATCGAAGCGCAGCGCCTCAACGTCAGCCTCGAGCTGATGATCCTGGTCTCCTTCCTGAGCATCCAGGATCCTCGCGAACGCCCCGCCGACGCGCGTCCGCAAGCTGATGCCGCGCATGCGCAGTTCACCGATCCGAAATCCGATTTCATCGGCGTGCTCAATTTGTGGGCTGCCTATGCCCAGGCCCACGCCGATTTCACCCAATCGAAACTCCGCGACTGGTGTCGCGCCCATTTCCTCTCGTTCATGCGCATGCGCGAGTGGCGCGAGTTGCATCGGCAGTTGGTGGTGGGGCGGGGAGTGGGTGAAACAAGAGCGGGAGTGGGGAGTAGGGAGTGGGGAGTGGGTGGAGCAAAGGCGGGAGTAGGGAGTCGGGAGTCGGGAGTAGGAGAGCAGGTTAGCGGTAAGCGGGTAGCGGTTAGCGGGAAAGGCAAGAGGAAGCGTGGTCGCGACGGCAGGCCTTCAGGGTCGGTTGAAGCGAAGGTTGCTGTCCCCATTTCCCACTCCCTACTCCCCACTGCCGCTTCTGTTCCGCCGAATCCCGACAACGGTGAAGCCATTCACCGTTGTCTCCTAAGCGGCTGGCCCACCCAGGTCGCGCGCAAGGATGAGCGCAACCAGTTCCGCGGTACGCGCGAGCGCAAGTTTGCCATTTTCCCCGGATCGGCCCTGGCCAAATCGCCGCCGCAATGGGTGCTGGCCGGGCAGATCATCGATATTGGCAAGGTCTACGCGATGCAGTGTGCGCGGGTCGAGCCGTTGTGGATCGAGCAGCAGGCTGCGCATCTGATCCGGCGTAGCTGGAATGATGCGCACTGGTCGCGCAAGCGCGGTGCCGTGGTCGCCTATGAGCAGGTCAGTCTGTTTGGATTGATCCTGGTCGAGCGGCGCGCGGTGCAGTTCGGCAAGCAGGATCCGGCGCAGGCCCACGAGATTTTCGTGCGTGAAGCCTTGGCAACAGGCGAAATCGACGCGCGCGCCGATTTCATCCGCGCCAACCAGCGCACCCTGGCCCAGGCCGAGGAAATCGAGGCCAAGCAGCGCCGTTCCGGCCTGCTCAAGTCGGCGGAAGAGCGCGTCGCCTTGCTGCATGGCAAGCTGCCCGCGGATATCCATACCAGCGCCACGCTCGATGCGTGGTATCGCAAGGCCAGTCCGGCCGAGCAGGCGGCACTGCGCTGGTCGCTGGCCGATGTCATGTCGGCGACACCAGGCCTTGCGGCCGAGGATTTCCCGACCCGGCTGGCCGTCGGCAATCAGCACATTCGTCTCGATTACCGTTTCGTGCCGGGCGACCCGGCCGATGGGGTCACCGCACATGTCCCGCTGGCCCTGGTCAATGCGCTGTCGGCGAGTGCTTGCGAGTGGCTGGTGCCGGGGCTGCTGATCGAGAAAGTCAGCGAATTGATCCGCGGCTTGCCGAAATCGCTGCGCCGCAACTTCGTCCCGGCACCGGATTTTGCGCGTGCCTTTGTCGAGTCACTTGGCGATGACAAACCGATTCGCGAGCGTGCCCTGGCCGAGGTGCTGTCGGCCTATCTGAAAAAGGTCACCGGCGTCGCAATTGATTCCGCCGATTTTTCCAGCATCGATTTGCCCGCCCATTTGCAGATGCGTTTCCGGGTCACCGATGAAAAAGGCAAAGTTGTCGCTGAAGGGCGTGATCTGGCCGCGATCCAGCGCGACTGGTCCGATGCCGCGCGTGAAGCATTTTCACAGCGCGCCGATGCCGAACTGACCCGCGAGGAAGTTGCCGATTTCGATATCGAAGACATCCCCGAGGTGATCCGCTCGGCGGAGGGGCTGGTCGCTTTTCCGGCCCTGGTCGATCTCGGCGACAGTGTCGCCTTGCGCGTTTTCGAGAATGCCGATGATGCGCGCGAGGAACATCGCCGTGGAGTCGAGCGCTTGCTGCGACGAGCGCTGGCCGACAAGATCAAGCATGCACGCAAGCAGTTGCCGCTGGGCAAGCTCACCGAGTTGAAGTGGGCTTCGCTTGGCAGCGCGGAAACATTGCGTGCCGATCTGGTCGAAGCAGCCCTGAGCGAGTGCCTGCAGCAGCACACACTGGATGCACGGACCCGGGTCGATTTCGAGGCCTTGAAAGCGGAGCTGGGCAAGGCGTTGTTCCCGGCCGCCGTCGAGCGCCTCACCCTGGCCGAGGCGATCATCGAGGCCCACGCCGAACTGGTGCCGTGGCTGGAGCCGCCCCTGCTCGGATTCGCCAGCGCGAACTATGAAGACTTGCTGGAGCAGCGCGATGAACTGCTCGCGCCGGGGTTTCTGCGCGAGACCGACCCGCGCCAGCTCGAACACATTCCGCGCTATCTGCGCGGCATGCGCCTGCGTGGTGAACGCCTGCGTCAGGATCCCGCGCGTGACCAGGCGCGCATGCTCAACGTGCATACCTACTGGCGCGAGTATCTCAAGCGCCGCAGCAGCGGCGATGCCGATCCGGCCGCGCTCGATGAACTGCGCTGGCTGATCGAGGAGTTGCGGGTATCGGTATTCGCCCAGGAATTGCGCACCGCCGAGCCGGTATCGCCGAAGCGTCTGGCCAGGGCGGTGGCTGCACTCGGTTGAGTGCAGCCACTTTTGGCAGCGCTACTTGACGCGCTTGACGCGGATGTCGCAGCCGCAACCATCCACGTACATCAACCAGCTGCCCAGACTCATCGGCTTGATGATGACCTTGGGTGAGCTTATGCGAAATCCGGATCTTCCGCCTTCAGCCTGTTCCCAAACCTGACCATTCTCAAGGGTGACCCGGGTCTTTCCTTGCCAACCATTGAAGTCACCCGCAATGCGCGAATCGATACGCTCGCGATCACTGCCTCTGGCGTAGAAATCCGTGGTGCCGTCTCGATGCTTGATCGGTGCGCCAATTTCACTGACCCCCTTGGATTGGATCCACTGGTTTAGGAACTTGAGCTGCTCAGGACTGAGCTTGTCGAGCCCGGCGGACGTGAATTCATCTTGCGACATGCGTTCTTCCAGGGTCGGAGCCTGGGGCTGGGCGAACGCGTTGGCGGCGAACAGAAGGGCGAGGGACAGCGCAAAAAGCAGGGCTCTGGGGTGCATGGGTTGGGCTCTTGGCATTGGTCAAACTGTGACCAGTTGATCGAAAACTCGTTGTCTAACGGGAGGTTAACAGGTGCGCTTTGCCAAATCAGGCGTTAGAATCGTGATCCATGCAGTCTAGCATCGGGCATTGGCTTTGCGCCTGCACCGATTTTCCGGTCGAAGCACGTTTCCATCGTATCGGTTGCTGTGGTTTTATTCTTTTGTGTTTTCTTCGCGGATTAAGTGAACTAATGATCAAGTGTCTAGCTGGCAGCCTCAAGGCTGCGCTCTCCCTGGCCCTGCTTGCAGGCGCCGGTTCTGTTCTGGCGATCGATAATGTTGCCACCCTCGTTGGCGGCGATACGGCTTCCGGAGATCAGGCAACGGTCGCTCTCGACAGTACCGTGCCGGGCGCTTTCAGCTACCAGAGGCCGCCCAGCGGAGTTGCAACGGCAACGGCGTATCTGAATTCGCATGTCTTTTGCGCTGAAACACCGCGTGCACCGACCCAAGTTTCGCTGCATCCGCGCTATCAGCAATCGGTAACGCTCGGCAGTGATGTCTGGCAGTTTCCTGATGTCTACGTACACAGCTTCACCTATCAGGGTGGCGGCGTCGGCAATGCCGGTGCCCCGGCCCTGGTCATCGGTCAGGCAACCAGTCAGGTCAACAAGCAGTTCCGCTGCCTGAGTTCGTTTCCTGGCAGCAGCCTGGAACTTCCGAACGTCAGCATGGGCTTGTTCGATAGCGGATTCGGTGGCAACACGACACCAACCGCGCCGAGCGGCCCGCACCAGAACGTTACCGTCAATGCCGAGTTGTTCAGCGGTTTCAGTGGTTTGTCGGTCAGTGTGGTGAAGATCGATACGCAATTTGACTTCAGCAACCCGGCCGGAGTCGTGTGGACGCTGGTTGATGGCTTCAATACCAGCGCCTTGTCGCCCCTGGCTGATGCCACCTGGTGCGGACTGGGTACGCTTTGGATCGAACACACAACGCCGCCGCCGCAGCTTTGCGACGACGCGCTTCTTTCCGGCACGATCAAGGAATCCGGAGCATTCGTCCGTCACCAGTTCAGCGCGCCGGCGAGCTCGCTGCCGTACTACGTGCTGGTCTATCGTCCGGTGGTTGGCGTGGCATCGGCCGGAACGCCGATTCAGGGCTTCGCTGCCCTGCGTACCGGTGGTGGCATGGTCGGAGTCGCCGAGGAATCCCAGGATTGGTACACCGACGACAGCGTCTGGTACAACTACTGATTCGTCTGGATCGCGGCCGGATTTGCCGGCCGCTTCGGCACTCCATCTGCTTCATCTGAATCATCCCGGTTCATTCCGGAATCAAGTTTGTGCGGGCCGTGCGCCTGCGTGTCGGTTGAATTCGCTCTGATTCGATAAAGTCGTCGTGCAACCCACGATTCCGGAAAACGCCGTGTCCCATTCGAGCACCGATGCGCTGCAACGCATCGAAGACAAGCTTGCGACTTCGCCGCGTGCTCGCGAGCAATGGAATGCCTCGACGGCTATCCGCAATGCCGTGCTTGCCGAACTCGACGTATTGCATACCGGGCCGGTCGCTTGCAGCGCTCTGCTCTTGCACGAGGCCCAACTGGCCGGCTGCAGTTTCACTGACGCCGAACTTCAGGCATTCGGCGATGAAGTCGCCGATCTGGTCGAGGGTCAGCGCGCCGCCGAGAAAGTCTGGTCCTTGTATGCCGCGCGCAATGGCACCGCAGCGGAGGGCTTGCGGCGCCTGCTGCTGGCGATCATCCGCGATTTGCGCGTGGTCTTTATCCTCCTCGCCAGACAGCTGGTGATGATGCGCCGGGCAGAAGGCCTGACTGAAGACGAGCGCCAGGCACTGGCTCAGTTGACTGCCGACATCCACGCGCCGCTGGCCAATCGACTTGGCATCTGGCAGCTCAAGTGGGAGCTCGAAGACCTTGCCTTCCGCTACCTGCAGCCGGAGACCTATCGGCGTATTGCGCGGTTGCTCGACGAGCGCCGTGGCAACCGGGAAGCCTGGATTGCGCACGCCACCCACATGCTCAGGAATGCGCTGGCCGATGCTGACATCGCGGCGGATGTCGCCGGACGGCCCAAGCACATCAGTTCGATCTGGCGAAAGATGCAGAAGAAGGGTCTCGATTTTTCCGATCTGTATGACATTCGCGCGTTGCGCGTGCTCGTTGACGATGTGTCGTCGTGCTATGCCGCGCTCGGCGTCGTGCATTCACTGTGGCCGTTCGTTCCGGGCGAATTCGACGACTACATCGCCAGCCCCAAGGGCAACAATTACCAATCCCTGCATACTGCGGTGATCGGCCCGGAGGGTCGCACCCTCGAAGTGCAGATCCGCTCGCACGACATGCACGATTACGCCGAACTCGGTTTTGCCGCGCATTGGCGCTACAAGGAAGGTAGTGGTGGTGATGCGAGTTTCGAGCGCAAGATCGCCTGGATGCGCCAGTTGCTGGAAGGCCGCGAGGAGCAGGATAACGATGCGAGCCTGCTTGCCGGATTTCGCACCGACGTCATCGAGGATCGGGTCTATCTGCTGACCCCGAAAGGCCAGGTGCTGGATTTGCCAAAGGGCGCGACCGTGCTCGATTTCGCCTATGTCGTGCATACCGATGTCGGCCATCGCTGCCGCGGTGCCAAGGTCAACGGACGCATCGTACCGCTGACCTTCCAGCCGGACAGCGGCGACCGCATCGAAATCCTCACCGGAAAAGTCTCCGAGCCACGGCGTGACTGGCTGTCGAGCCAACGCGGGTTCCTGCAGACCGCGCGCAGTCGCAACAAGGTGCGCAACTGGTTCCGTCAGGCTGATCGCGAGATCAACGTCGCTGCCGGGCGCGGTGTACTCGATCGCGAACTCAAGCGACTGGCCTTGCACAATGTCGACCTCGAAAGCCTGCCAAAGCGCTTCCAGTTGCGCAGCGTCGATGATCTGTTTGAAGCGATAGCACTCGGTGATATCACGCCAACGCAGATCGCGCGCACCCTGCATGACAGGGACAAGACCGATGAGTCGGGCAACACGCGCATCGCCCCCGTGGCCAGGTTGCAGGCTCCGGCGAAGGACGCACTGGTCATCGAAGGCGTTGGCAACCTGCTCACCGTATTGGCGCGTTGTTGCCAGCCGGTCCCTGGCGATGCCGTGGCAGGATTCATCACCCGCGGGCGCGGAGTCAGTGTGCATCGTACGGATTGCCGCCAACTACAGCGTCTGCGCGTGCGCGATGCCGACCGCATCATTGATGTCGAATGGGGTGGCGGCAAGCAACGGGCCTACGAGGTCAACGTGCTTCTGCGTGGCTATGATCGCAAGGGTCTGCACAAGGATGTCAGCAACGTGATCGCCGCCGCCAACGTACACATCCTCGCCATCGAGGCGCGAGCCGATCCGGCACGCAACGAGATGACCATGAACCTGGCCCTGCGGGTCACCGATTTCGGTCAGCTTTCGGCCCTGCTCGGTCAGCTGCATGCGGTGCCCAACGTGATTGAAGCGCAGCGCAAGCTCTGAGTCGGGCGGGCTGCTGGCGCAGGCTGCGAGCGGCGCAGGCAGGGTTTGTGCTGATATGCTAGCGGCCTCGCTGCAGCGCGGCTTTGGGCATGGAACGTACTCGCCTGTGATCGAAATTCCCGGATACCGACTGTTGCGGCAGCTTGGCCGTGGCGGCATGGCTACCGTGTATCTCGCTGTCCAGGAATCCGTGGACCGCGAAGTCGCGCTCAAGGTCATGTCACCCGCGCTGTTGGCCGATCCGAATTTCGGTGAACGCTTCCTGCGCGAGGCCAAGATTGCCGCGCGCCTGCACCATCGGCATGTGGTCGGTATCCACGATGTCGGAAAAGTTGGCGACTACCACTACATGGCGATGGAATATCTCGCCGGCGGGCCGGTGCTGAGCAAGCAGGGTCCGTCACGTTCAGTCACGTTTGCCTTGCGCGTAACCCGCGAGATCGCTGGTGCGATCAACTACGCGCAGCAAAAAGGATTCATCCATCGCGACATCAAGCCCGACAACATCTTGTTGCGCGATGACGGCTCGGCGGCGCTGACCGATTTCGGCATTGCCCGGGCCAACGATTCGGCCACGCGCATGACGCGCACTGGTGCGGTGGTTGGTACACCGCATTACATGAGTCCGGAGCAGGCTCGCGGCAAGCAGCTTGACGGTCGCGCCGACCTCTACAGTCTCGGCGTGGTGCTCTACGAAATGCTGGTCGGGCGAGTGCCGTATCACGCCGAGGATTCGCTCGCCGTCGGTATCATGCATATCACCCAGCCGGTGCCGAAGTTGCCGGAATCGCTGGCCGTGCTGCAGCCCTTGGTCGATGGTCTGCTGGCCAAGGAGCCGTATGATCGATTCCAGACCGGCAACGACGCGGCCATGGCGATCTCGCGCTACGAAAGGGCCATCGCCAATGGTGAATTGCCGGGGCTTGAGGTTGATCCGGAACAGACCGTACGGCTCGGCCAGGGGCAGGAAACTCAGGCTTCCCCGTTGCCGGCAACGAGCATTTCACCGCGTCCGGTATCCGCCGAACCTCATTCGCGCAATCGTTCTGATCCAAGCATGGGCCGGCTTGAGGAAATCCTTGCCGCGACCGATGACCACATCATGCGTGCCAGCCGTGTGTCGAATCGTCAGGTCAAGGCGAAGCGTCGTATCAGTGGGCTCTGGATAACCCTGGTCCTGGTGCTGCTGGCTCTCGGCGGTGGCGGCTACATGCTCTGGAAACATCAGGACTGGCTGCGTGCGTTTCTTCCCAATACCGAGATGAACACCATTCTCGCGCAGGCGCAGAAGGCTCTTGATGCCGGCCATCTTGATGGCAACCAGGATGACAGCGCACGCGAGTTGTTCCAGCGCGCTCGCTCGCTGGATCTCGACAATGATGTAGCCCGACGTGGATTGCGCGCCGTTGGCGAAAAGCTGCTGGCGCGCGCACGCGATGCCTTGAAGCGCAACGATCCGGGACTCGCCCGTCAGGCCGTGGCCGCAGCACGCGAGTTGCTTGGTGGCGGTAGCGAGGTTGAAGAACTCGAGAAATCGATTGCTGCACTCGATGCAAGCAGCACGGAAACGGAAGCCCTGCTGAGCAAGGCCCAGACCGCATTCGATGCCGATCGCTTGCTTGGAGACGATGGCGCCGTGGCGATCTATCAGCGCGTCCTGCTCAGCGATACCGGCAGTGCCCTGGCCCGAGCCGGCATCCAGCGCAGCGTCGACAAGCTCGCTGCCCAGGCGCGAGCCGCGTTCGAGGCAAAAGACCTGACTACCGCATCATCGCGCATCACTGATATCGCGCGAATCTTGCCGTCCTACCCCGAGTTGCCCGAGTTGCGCGCTTCGCTGGGTCAGCAGCGCGACGCGGCGGCCGCCGCGCTGGAAAAGGATCTGGCTCGCGGTGAGACGCAGTTGCGCGCGGGGCGGATCAGCGGCAATGCTGATTCCGCACAAGCTCTGTTCGAATCCGCATTGCAGCGCGATCCGAATAATGCGCGGGCCAAAGCCGGCTTGCGCCGCGTCGCCCAGGCTTTCGTCGTGCAGGCGCGTGCAGCCATTGAAGGCAGCAATCCGGGGGCAGCCGACCGACTGCTCAAGCAAGCCGAGACGCTGGCTGCAGATTTGCCTGATCTGCGCGCGGCCCGGATCGAATTGCGCGAATTGCGCGAACGCCTCGCGATCGCGGCCGAACGTCCTGTCGCAACGCCCGCTGATCTTGAACGCATGCGCAAGCTGATCGCCGAGGCTGACCAGGCTGCTGAGGCGGGTCGATTTATCAGTCCGCCCGGCAACAGTGCCTATGACAAGTACCGTGCCGCGCTGGCCATTGATGGCGATAACAAGGCCGCACTGGATGGCCTCAACAAGATTCCCGCGCTCGCCCGCGCGCAATTCGACAAGGCATTGTCACAAGGGAGCTTGAGCCGCGCCCTCGGCATGCTCGAAGTCGTGCGCCAGACAGCACCCGCCGATCCGTCGTTGCAGCCGATGTCCGAACGCCTGGCCAACGCCTATCTGGATCTGGCTGAAAGAAGCATTGGCGAGAAACAGGCGACCGATGCCGAAAGCGCCTTGCAAACTGCGCGCAAGCTGAGTCCGGCCAATCCGCGCATCGCCACCGTAGAAGAATTGCTGCGTGGGTTGCCTTAGCCCGGACTTGACTCGGCAGGGTTGCCAGGTGCCAAGTTGATAGCCATGTTGTTTTGACTGTGTAGTTACCCCACGATCAGGAAATCGCTCTTGTGTGCATTCTGCTGATCGCCATTGATGCGATGCCAGACTGGCCGCTATTGCTGCTCGGCAATCGTGATGAATTCCATGCGCGACCGACGGCCACAGCCGAGCCTTGGCGCGGCGCGGCGGATTGTCTCGGCGGGCTCGATTTGCAGGCCGGCGGCAGTTGGCTCGCGCAGCGCAACGACGGGCGTTTTGCCTCGGTCACGAATCTGCGCAGCGGCATTCCGGCGAGCGCGCCGAAATCGCGTGGAGCGCTGGTCCGCGAGTTTGTCGTCGGCAACGAATCGGCCGCGCAATTCGGTCAGTGCGTGCTCGATCAGATTGATGAATACGGCCCGTTCAATCTGGTTTTCGGTGATCGCCAGAGTGTCTGGCTGATCGATGGAGGCAGTGCCAGCCTGCAACGACTTGAGCCCGGCATTCATGTTGTTGGCAACGGGCCGTTCGACAGTGCCTGGCCAAAGGTCGAACGTCTGCGCACGCGATTCACCAAGGCGATTCGCAGCGGTGATCGCGACGACAGTAGCTTGCTGTCACTACTCGCCGATACCAGCCAGCCCGATGATACCGATCTGCCGGACACCGGTGTCGGCGAGAACCTCGAACGTCTGCTCGCACCGATCTTCATCCGCGGCGAGCAGTACGGAACCCGGGCCAGTTCGCTGGTTCTGCAGCACGAAGACGGCAGCGTGTTTTTCCGTGAGCGCAGCTTCGGGCCAATGGGACTGACGACCGATGAGGTCTATTGGGAGTGCCTGCAGATTGACGGCGAGTGGCGGTTGCCTGAGGAGCGGTGAGCCGTGAGCCGTGAGCGGTGAACAGTGAGCGGTTAGCGGGAAGAGCAGTGGGGCATTCTGTCGGGGCGCGCTCCTGCGGGTTTGCGGCAATCTGCTTGTTGCTCTTTCCGCTCACCGCTCACCGCTCACTGCTACTCACCCATCAAAATCCAAAAATCCGATGGATCGCTTTTTCTGCTGCCTCGAAGGAGAAATGCTCACGCACGTTTTCAAGCCCATTGGCTGAGAGTCGCTGCCACATCGCTTCGTCGTTGTAGAGCGCGATGATCGCGTCGGCATAGGCTTCAGCCGTATCGGCAATCAGCACTTCTTCGCCGGAGGTCACATGCATGCCTTCGACGGCCATCGGGGTGGCGACGACGGGCAAGCCGTAGCTCATCGCCATGTTGACCTTGCCCTTGACCCCGGCACCGTAGCGCAGCGGTGCGATCGAGATGCGCGCCTCGTCCATGGCCGGGGCGATGTCATCGACGAAGCCGTGCACGATGATCTGCTCGCTGGCCAGAGCATGGATTGCCTCGGTGACCTTGCTGCCGATCACATGCAGACGCAGATCGGGAATCGCGCGCAGCACGCGCGGCAGGATTTCACTGACAAACCAGATCACCGCATCGCTGTTCGGCGGGTGCTGGAATCCGCCGACGAACAGCAAGTCGCGACGCTCGGCGAACGGTTTGCGACAGCCATAGATCTCATGCACGTTCGAGAGCACGTCGACAGCAACGCCCGGTGCATCGCGGCTGAGGATCTCCTGCTCGACCGGACTGACCACGAGGGTCACATCGCATTCGCGCATGATGCCGATTTCCTGGGTCCGGGTTTTCGCCGAAATGCGGGCGAGATCCTCGCGACCTTCGAGTTCGGCGGCGCGCAGTTCGCGCAGGTAGTGCAGATCGACGGTGTCGAAGATCAGCCTTGCCCTGGACGCATAGACGCGGGCCAGACCGATGCATTCGGCGGCGACGTAATGGCGCGAGAGCACGATCGCATCGAACTCGGCGCCGCGTTCACGGAACAGCGTCGCCGTATTGTTGAATGGATGATGCAAGACCTCGATGCCGAGTTCCTGCAAATCGCTGGTGTAGCGTTCGACCCGGGCCAGATTGCTCGGCATGAAGGCGACATGGCAGCCGATGCCGCGCAGGATGCGCATCAGATTGACCATGCGCAGTGAGCCCGAATCCTGATCGGGCATCGGCGTGACCGCATCGACGATCAGAATGCGATGGTGCGCCCGATGAGTCGCCGCGATGTGGATTGGCGTGCCCGGCGCGGGCTGCCTGATCAAGGCGTCACGCCACTTGTCGAGAAACTTCTCGCGATTGATGACCTGGAAACGCTTCATGCCGCTGGCGGTATCGGTGCCCGCGGTGATGCCTTCAAAGTGGACGACCTTCGAACGTGGTTCGTAGAACACCTTGAGCCCGGCGGCACGCACGGCGAAGGCGAGGTCAGTGTCTTCGTAGTAGGCCGGTGCATAGCGCTGATCGAAGCGACCAAGTTGCTCGAACAGTTGGCGACGCAACATGATTGCTG
>NZ_DASSYD010000035.1:0-7813 GCF_035703485.1 Dokdonella sp.
CGGCCACGGCCCGGAAGCAATCGCACTCAGCATTGCCGCCGAGTTGCAGGCATTCCTGCATCGCTAGCCCGGGTTGGTGATCACGCCCGCTATACTGCGCACATCCGAAACCGGGGAATTACGCTTGAGCTCGATGTCCCAATCCGACACCGCGGCAATCCACAATTTTGACGATGTCCAGGCACTCGCTTCAGCCGACATGCGCGCCGTCGACAGCTTGATCCGCAATCGCCTTGCCTCCGACGTGGTGCTGATCAACCAGATTTCCGAGCACATCATCGGCAGCGGCGGCAAACGCCTGCGCCCGATGCTGCATCTGCTCGCTGCGCGCGCATGCGGCTACGACGGCAACCAGCACGTGCCACTCGCCGCCCTGATCGAATTCATCCATACCTCGACCCTGCTGCACGACGATGTGGTCGACGAATCTGATCTGCGACGCGGGCGTGAAACGGCGAATGCGCTCTGGGGCAACGCGGCCAGCGTGCTGGTCGGCGATTTTCTCTATTCGCGATCGTTTCAGATGATGGTCGAGCTCGACAACATGCGCATCATGCGCATCCTCGCCGACACGACCAATCGCATCGCCGAAGGCGAAGTGCTGCAACTGCTGAATATCGGCAACGCCGATACCAGCGAGCAAGCCTATCTCGACGTGATCGAACGCAAGACTGCCGTGCTGTTTTCCGCAGCCACGCGTCTCGGCGCCGTGCTCAGCGGCCTTCCCGCGGAACAGGAAGAGGCAATCTCGCAATACGGCCTCGATCTCGGCTACGCCTTCCAGATCGCCGACGACGTCCTCGACTACGTCTCCGATGCCGACACCCTCGGCAAGAACATCGGCGACGATCTCGCCGAAGGCAAACCCACCCTGCCGGTCATCCACGCCATCGCCAACAGCCCGCCCGAACAAGCCGCCAGCCTGCGTCGCGCGATCGAATCCGGGGGCCTCGATTCGCTCGACAATATCGTCGCCGCCATTCGCGATTCCGGCGCCATCGAACACGCGCGGGGACGCGCCGAGCACTATGCACGATCGGCCAAGTCGGCGTTGTCGGATTTGCCGGACTCGGCGGCGCGGGATGCCCTATCGCTGCTTGCGGACTATTCGGTGAACAGGAGTTCCTGATTCGAGTTTTGTGTGTTGATCTTTACGCAGCTTCGCGGCGCAAACATCAACAACAAAGTCACTGGACCCCTGCCTGCGCAGGGGCGAGGAAAGGTGTGAGGCGAGTGATCAGCGTCAGCTCAGGCGCCGCCCAGACGCTCCATGCGATAACTTCCATCCAAAACCCGTCCAACCCACTCCTGATGCGACAAATACCAATCCACGGTATTCGCGAGACCGGATTCGAAACTTTCGGCCTGGCGCCAGCCAAGTTCGCGCTTGATCTTCGAGGCATCGACCGCGTAGCGGCGATCGTGCCCTGGTCGATCTTTGACGTAGGTGATCAACGATTCGCGCTTGCTGCCATCGGACAGCGGCCGACGCTCATCAAGCAAGGCACAGATGGTCTTGACGACGTGGATGTTCTCGCGCTCGGCATCGCCGCCGACGTTGTAGACCTCCCCCACTCTGCCGATCTCGAGGACGCGCAGGATCGCGCTGCAATGATCCTTGACGAACAGCCAGTCGCGCACGTTGCGACCATCACCATAGACCGGCAAAGGCTCACCCGCCAAAGCCTTCTGGATGATCAAGGGAATGAGCTTTTCCGGAAACTGGAACGGACCGTAGTTGTTCGAACAGTTCGTCGTCAGCACCGGCATGCCGTAGGTGTGATGAAAGGCACGAACCAGATGATCCGAGGCGGCCTTCGATGCCGAGTACGGGGAGTTCGGCTGATAGGCCGTTTCTTCCGTGAACTTGCCGACCGGACCGAGCGAGCCGTAGACCTCGTCGGTCGACACATGCAGGAAACGAAAGGCATCCTGGCGGTCTAGTGGCAGCGCGCGCCAGTAGGCCAGCGAACATTCGAGCAAATTGAGTGTGCCGACGACATTGGTCTGGACGAATTCAGCCGGTCCATCGATGGATCGATCAACATGCGATTCGGCGGCAAAGTTGACGATCGCAATCGGCTGGTGCGCAGCAAGGATCGCCTGCACATGTTCGCGATCACCAATATCACCATGCTCAAACGTGTAATCCGGATGTGTGGCGACATCGGCCAGCGTATCGGGATTGCCGGCATAGGTCAGCGCATCGAGATTGATGATCCGATAGCCGCCCAGTGCGAGCACATCGAGGATGAAATTGCCGCCGATGAATCCGGCGCCACCGGTGACGAGAATTGTTTTCATTGCTGTTGATTTTCCAGATTGGTCATTGCGCGGCTATTGCTTCTCACCCTGCACATCATTCTTAGCCGTCGCGCATGTGCCTCATGCTATCGCGACTCGAAGGCACGGGCGAGAATCATGCTGATTCGGCGTCACCCGTCCGCAACGCGTAGAACTCGGTGACGAATGCGTCGAAACGGGCTTCCTCGATCGCCGAACGAATTCCGCGCATCAATTCCTGATAATGAAAAAGGTTGTGGATCGTCGCGAGCTGGCTGGCAAGGATTTCGCCGCAACGGTCGAGATGGCGCAGATAGGCGCGGCTGAATCCGGATCGGCAGGTATAGCACTCGCAACCTTCCTCGATCACCCGCGTGTCGCGAGCGAACTTGGCGTTGCGGATGCGCAGGGTTCCGTGACGCGTGAACAGGAATCCGTTGCGCGCATTGCGCGTCGGCATGACGCAATCGAACATGTCGACACCACGTCGGACCGATTCAACAATGTCTTCGGGGCGACCAACTCCCATCAGATAGCGCGGTTTGTCCCTGGGTAGATGCGGCTCGATCATCTCCAGCGTTGCGTTGCGCTCTTCTTCGGGTTCGCCAACAGCGAGACCACCGATTGCATAGCCGTCGAAGCCGATGTCGATCAGGCCATCGGCGGAGCGCTTGCGCAGATCGGGATAGACCGAGCCCTGGACAATGCCGAACAGGGAGTTCGGATTCTCCAGTTCATCGAACGCGCGTCGCGAGCGTTCCGCCCAGCGCAGGCTCAACTCCATCGAATCGCGCGCGACCGCTTCTGTGGCCGGGTATGGCGTGCATTCGTCGAAGATCATCGCAATATCGGAATCGAGCACATGCTGGATGCGCATTGATTCCTCGGGACTCAGGAAAACCTTCGAGCCATCCACCGGCGAGGCAAAGGTCACACCTTCCTCGGTGATCTTGCGCTTGTGCGCCAGCGAGAAAACCTGGAAACCACCCGAGTCGGTCAGGATCGGCTTGTTCCAGCCGATGAACCGATGCAGGCCGCCAAAATCACCGATGACATCTAGCCCCGGGCGCAGGAACAGATGAAAGGTATTGCCGAGAATGATCTCGGCACCGATCTCCTCGACATCCCGCGGCGTCATCGCCTTGACCGTGCCATAGGTGCCCACTGGCATGAACGCCGGCGTCTCGATCGTGCCGCGGTCGAAAGTCAGCCGGCCGCGGCGGGCGTTGGAGTCGGTGGCCTGGAGAGTGAAGATCATGAGAAGGGAGTGGGGAGTGGGGAGTAGGGAGTGGGAAGAGCCAAGCTGAGCTCAACGCAAGCCACGAAATTCTCGGTAAAAACACCGCTCGCGATCGAGGCATCGCTATGAACATGAAACCGCAATCCAGGATAACGCCGCGAAGGCTGAAGCCTTTCCCACTCCCTACTCCCCACTTCCCACTCCCGCTCTCAACGGCCAAACCAGCATCGCATCACCATACGAAAAGAACCGATAGCGCTGCGCCACGGCGTGGCGATAGGCATCGAGGATGAATTCGCGTCCGGCCAGTGCCGAGACCAGCATCAGCAGGGTCGATTCGGGCAGATGAAAATTGGTCAGCAGGCCATCGATGCTGGTGAATCGGTAGCCGGGGAAGATGAAGATCTGGGTTTCGCCAGCGAAGGGTTCCAGCACGCCATTGCGACTGGCGCTTTCGAGCGCACGCACGACGGTGGTACCGACGGCGATGACGCGGCCACCGCGGGCGCGCGTGTGGTGGATCTTGTCAACGAGTTCGGCACCGACGTTGAGCCACTCGCGATGCATCGTGTGCTCTTCGATCTTTTCTGTGCGCATCGGCTGAAAGGTGCCGGCACCGACGTGCAGGGTGATGTGGCCCGATTCGATGCCGCGCGCGGCGAGCTGATCGAGCATGGCCACGTCGAAATGCAGGCCGGCAGTCGGTGCTGCGACAGCACCCGGTTCGCGCGCGAACACGGTCTGGTAGCGCTCGTTGTCGGCGGCATCGGGCGTGCGCTCGATATACGGCGGCAGCGGCATGCGACCGAGCTTGAGCAGCAATTTTTCAAGCGGATCGGCTGATTCGAAGCGCAGGCGGAAAAACTCGCCATCGCGGCCGAGCACGCGTGCAATCGTGCCATCAGCCAACTCGATCGCCGCGCCCTCTTTCGGCTTCTTGCTGACGCCAAGCTGTGCCGTTGCTTCATGCGAGCCGGTCACCCGCTCGATCAGGATCTCGACCGCGCCACCAGTCTGCTTGCGCCCGAACAAGCGCGCCGGCAACACGCGGGTATCGTTGTAGACGAGCAGATCGCCGGCCTTGAGCAAGTCGGGCAGCTCACGGAATTGCCGGTCCGTCATTGACTTGCGCTCCGCATCGAGCACGAGCAGGCGACTTGCCGAGCGTTCGGCAAGCGGCTGCTGGGCAATCAGCTCAGGCGGCAGATCGAAATGGAAATCCGATTTCTTCACGACGGCAGGACAACAAAACGGGCGCGCATTGTAGCCGACAGGCACCGCCACGAGCTCGATCGGCTACAGCCAGCCCTTTTGTCGCGCCATGCGATAGGCCTCGATGCGGTTGCTCACGCCGAGTTTGCCGATCGCCTCGGAAAGATAATTGCGCACGGTCCCATGGGAAAGATTGAGCTGGCTGGCGATGTCGCCTGCGCCCATGCCTTCACCCGCCATGCGCAGCACCTGGCGTTCACGTTCATTCAACGGATCGGCCTCGGACCAGGCATCCACAGCCAGTTGCGGATCGATCGAGCGCCCGCCGCGATGCACCAGGCGCAAGGCCTCGGCCAGATTTTCCGCCGGCGCATCCTTGAGCAGATAGCCAACCACGCCGGCATCGAGTGCACGGCGCAGGAATCCGGGCCGGGCAAAGGTGGTGACGATGACCACCTTGGTCGCGAGTTCCTGGCGACGCACGCGCTGAGCCAGTTCCAGACCGGTCAGTCCGGGCATCTCGATGTCGGTGACCAGCACATCCGGGTTCAATCGCTGCAATTCACGCCAGGCACTCTCGCCATCGGCCGCTGCGCCGACCACTTCAATATCGGATTCGAGGCTGAGCAGTGCCGACAAGGCACCTCGTACCATGGCCTGATCTTCAGCCAGCAACACTCGAATCATGGTTTGTGGATTTCCTGAGCGTTCGCAGATGTGCGCGACATTGTGCCTCGAACGACCCTCACTGACCGACTCAATGCGAAGCGAGCGAGGATTGCGCGGTGGAAACTGCCAATGTCAGGGTCGATTCGGTCAGCTCCATGTCGACTTCGAGTCGCGTTCCCTTGCCGCGCACGGAATCGATCCGCAATCGTCCACCGAGTGCCTCGACGCGTTCACGCATGCCCTTGAGTCCGTTGCCGGCGACGATGGCACTTCCACGGCCATCGTCTTCGATGCGCAAATGCAGATCGCCTTTGCGCGATTCAACAATGACGGAAGCCTTGCGCGCGCGTGCATGGCGCTGGATGTTGGTGATCGCTTCGCGCACGACCAGGGCCAGCACAGTCTCCTGCTCAACGGAGATCTCGACCTCGCCAAGCGAGTAGTCGAACGAGATGCCATCGGATTCGAGCAATTGCCGCGCCGAGGCCAGCTCGGCGGCAAGGCCCGCTGCGCGAATTCCGCTGACTGCTCGACGAACCTGAGCCAGCGCGTCACGGGCGACGCGCGTCACTTCGTCCACTTCGTGGCGCGCAGCCGCAATATCGCGATCGATGAGCTTGCCAGCCAATTCGGACTTCAACGCAATCAACGACAGCGTATGCCCAAGCAGATCGTGCAGATCGCGACCGATGCGTTCGCGCTCGGCCAGTGCGGCCAAACGCCTTACCTCATCATGCGAGAGCTTCAGTGCGGCACGTTTGCGCGCGTTCTCGTGATAGAAGTGATTGCTGAAGAAAACCGCCAGAGTGATCGTTGCCGTCAATGCAAAGACAAAAATCGGCGTACCGAACCAGACGAGCTCGAGCAGGAAAACACCGAGCATCACAAGCACACCGATGAACTTTCTGAGCAGCCCGGCTTTGATGAAAGCCGTGAATGCGCCCGCATAAATCAGGTAGGTATTGGAATAGACGTTGAATGGCAGCAAGGCATAGCCAAGCGCCGCCATGCCAAGCACGCAGAAAATTTCACTCTGCAATCCCCTGCACCGATACGACTTGAAATAGATCGGCAGAAAGATCGCGATCGACAACAAAGTCGGCCACAGCTCGGTTATCGGAAACCCCGACATTTTCAGTGAGCCGGAATAGCTGAACAGCAATGGCATGAACAGAAAAGCGAGGTAGCCCAGGGTGAAAATCGGCATCCAGCCGAGCTGAAGCTCTTCCGGAATCAGCCGCGCGCGAATGCGCAATAGTTTCGACATCAATGATCTGCTCATGATGGCTGTCTCCTGTTCAACGCAACTCTACCTGATCCACTTCGAACCGATAGTCACCGACGGGCAACCCGGCACTGAAGCCGATGCCGCGCAGCATGCCTGGATTCGCCCCGGCAAAATCGGCCAGTGGCACGCGAATCTCTTTCCATTCGGGTCCGGCGACAAAGCCTTGCATCGCCGGCATGCCTTGCTGATCTTCGCCGGACAGCAGCAAGACGCTGTACTCGCGCCCATCGCCACGCGCCTGGAAAACGATCTCGCGGCGTGAAGAAATATCAACGGCTCGCATCGGCGCGGATCCGGGAAAGAACATCGCACCGGCCCACGGAAACGCAAACCCTGGCTCGATCCGGCCACGGATCTCAAGCGCGCCCGCACTGCCGTTGGCACCGTCTGCAATGCGTTTGAGGCTTGCCGTCGATGATCCGCCCATGAGGCTGTCGGTACTCGGCTGCCAGCCAACGCCGAAGTTTGCCTCGATGGATTCCCCGTCAAAATCACTGATCGTCGTCGCTTCGGTACCCGACTCGATGACCACTTCGGATTGAGCGGTAGCAGAAGTATCAACCACGAAGCCATTTTTCCAGATCGTTTCGATGGCGCGGCTGGCGCGAATATCTTGCGACGGGTCGCCGTCAACCAGAACCAGATCGGCACGCTTGCCGATTTCGATCGTTCCGCGGTCCGTCATCCCGAATACCTCTGCCGGAACCGAAGTGGCGGCGCGCAGCGCCTGCTCCGGGCTGAGCCCGGCTTGCACCAGCAGCTCCAGTTCACCGTGCAGGCTGGCCCCGTGCGTCGTGCCGGGATTGCCCGCATCGGTGCCGGCCAGGATTGGAATACCCGTCGCATGCAGGCGACGCACGTTGTCGATGGCTAGCGTGGAATCTGCCGACACCTTGTCGAGGGCGGCGAATTTCGCTCCAAGGCTGGCCCGCTGTCCGCCACTGAGGTGGGAGCTGATGCGCGGATCTTCGAGCAGGCTGGTCGCATCGCCTGGCACGGATGCATGTGACACCACCGAAAGCGTCGGAATGACAAAGATCCCATGTTCTTTGGCGAGCCTGAGGAAGGCATTGGACACCGGCTCGTCGGCGAACACATGAGCCAGGCCATCGACGCCAGCC
>NZ_DASSYD010000192.1:0-11537 GCF_035703485.1 Dokdonella sp.
AAACAGCCCAACCACTCCCGCATGCTCGGTGATGCGGCGCACTCGCTCGATGGAATCCATCAGCAATAGCTCACCCAGACGCTTGCCCTGATAGCGACGATCAACAGCCAGACGACCCAGTCGCACGCCAGGAATCAGGCGCGGCAACTTACTGCGACGTTGCCCCATGAGCGACCGCGCATCCACTTCGGTCAAGGTCAACGCGTAGTAGGCGTAGATCTGCGTGGGCTGATTCTCCAGAGTAGCGACGAACGTCCTGGACAGACCCTTGTCCTGATGCTGCCGGGCAATGCTTCGTAGCCAGTCATTCAGCTCCGCACGACCGCAGTCAAAATTCTGTCTGTTATGGTTGCCAGCTAAAGGAGTTATCAGCATCGGCGCGTTTGGCCTTCTGGTAGTGCTTCATGGCTGCCTTGATCCGCGGATTCGGCTTGAATGGACGGTCGAGCAGATCGAGCAGACGTTCGAAGTCGCGCCGTGACAATCGAATGGTCTGCTCGCGTTCGATCACGGCCTGAGCTTCCTTCAAGGCCGACTGAACCAGAAACTGGTTCACCGTCGCGCCTGTGAGTTCGGCGGCTCGGGTCAAGGTTTCATAAACATCGGGTGGCACACGCGCACCGATGCGTTCCTGTTTGGCTGTGGAAGTTGTCATGGCGGTATCTCAATGGCTCCAGAGCCATAGCGTATCACTGTCGCCAAAATGGCGCCATCGTAGACTGTGGTGGAAAGCATCCGGATTCGTCGTTTTTGCAATCACGCGAATTTGCCTTCCGTGGAAGCGTCGTAAAAGGCGATTCCCTGATCGCAACAAACCTATGCGCCCAGCAGTCTTCTTGTGAGCAATGCGGTAGACCGATCGGGTTGCATCAACTTGCCAGCGTGAATGCGATGTCTTCGCCGGCACGAAGCGGCACGATGTGATCGTCACCAAACGGCAGTTCTTGCGGAACCCGCTGCGCGCGCCGTTGCAAAACAAGTTGGTCCGTGTTTCGCGGCAGTCGGTAGAAATCTGCGCCATGGTGGCTGGCAAATGCTTCGAGCCGGTCGAGTCGGCCTACCGAGTCAAAAGCCTCGGCATAGAGTTCCATCGCGGCATGCGCGGTGTAGATACCCGCGCAACCGCACGCGGACTCTTTGGCATGTCGTGCATGGGGAGCGCTGTCGGTGCCGAGAAAAAATTTCGGGTTGCCTCCGGTTGCTGCATCCAGCAAGGCCTGTCGGTGAATTTCCCGCTTCAGGACTGGCAAGCAGTAGTGGTGTGGTCGAATGCCGCCGGTAAACAAATGATTGCGATTGAGCAGCAAGTGATGGGCGGTGATGGTCGCAGCAATTCGCTCGGAGCTTCGTTCAACAAACTCCACTGCGTGTCGGGTTGTGATGTGTTCAAGCACGACGCGCAGCTCAGGAAATTCCTGAAGAGTTGGCTTGAGCCGGGTTTCAATAAACGTGTGTTCGCGATCGAATATGTCGATGCTGGGATCGGTGACCTCGCCATGCATCAGGAGTGGCAGGTCATGCGTGGCCATGGCGGCAAGGGTGGCTTTGCAACGCGCCAAATCACGCACGCCCGCATCGGAATGCGTGGTCGCGCCGGCAGGGTAGTACTTGACTGCGTGGATGAACCCACTGGCCTTGGCATCGGCGATGTCAGCGGGCGATGTCGTTTCAGTCAGGTAAAGCGTCATCAGCGGTTCGAAGTGCATGCCTTTCGGCAAGGCGGCGAGGATCCGCTCACGGTAAGCGCCGGCCAATGCAACATTTGTCACCGGCGGCACGAGATTGGGCATGACAATCGCGCGGGAAAATTGGCGTGCCGTATCGGACAATACGGCGGCCAGCGCAACGCCATCCCGCAGATGCAAGTGCCAGTCATCCGGACGGGTGATCGACAGGTGGTCAGGTTGTGTTGGCACGTGTCACTTCCTTCGTTCGTATTGGCGAAAACAGGTGTATTCGACGGCGACGTCGCGTCGGAGATGATCGGTAATCCCCCGTTGTGTTGCAACAGAGAGAATCCGGAACACGACCAATTTCCGCCGAACTCGAGGCGACATCGCGCATCCGCACAGCAAAAGGGCCACCTTGCGGCAGCCCTTTGCTTTGTATGGTGGAGGTGGCGGGAGTTGAACCCGCGTCCGAAGGCGATTGACGCCCAGTACTACATGCTTAGCTCACTGTTCGATCTCGTCTTCCGGCAGTACAGCGTGCGAAACGCACCGGTCGACCAGTCTGAAAAGTTTCGCCCTTCATTCGTCAGACGGCGAAATCAGGCTATCTCATGATAATGACGGTACATCCACGAGCATGAGCACAAGTGGGTTCCCGGCTTACGCCTTAAGCGGCGAGTGCGTAGTTGTCGTCGTTGGCAACTAAAAGTTTGCTACTGGATTAACGAGGAAAGTCGCCCCCTCGGCATGCACCAAGCTATCTCACTACCCCCGTCGAAGCCATGACACCCCCGGGGAACCGAATGCTAGCACGAGGCTGGCATTGAAGATCAGATCGGGATGATTTTGGCGAGTTCAAGGGCGCGTCGGTCAATCGAGCATCGCGGTCCGCCTGTTGATGAAAAACGAGAAGAACAGCCAGAAAAAGCCGATGAGTACCGCACCTAGCGCGGACAGGGTCAGGGCCGAGGTCAGATTCGCTTTCAGATCGGCGTTGCCTGCGAGCAATTCCTCGCGTTGCGACTGGTCCGGATCGAAATTGGCGTAGGCGACCGCAATGGTGCTGCCGATTTCGACATCATCGGCGCGATATTGCGGAACAGGGAAGTTCTTGCTGTAAGTCTTTCCGTCGACTTCGAAGCTGTATTTGAAGCGTGCCAGTTGCCGTGTCGGCGGAGTCACTTCATCGAGGGCGACCGTTGCCTGAACGATCGAATGATCTTTGAGGATGGACTGGGCGTGCAAGGTGCTGGATATGGCCGTGTAGCCCATCACGATGACGACGGACGGGAAAACCAGCGCCCACCACAGCAACGTATGTCCGCGACGGATCTTCGCGCCGAGGCTCAGGGAATTCCAGGATGATGCCATTGTATCTACCGATTTGTGGTCATGAGGGTGTTCTTGATTCTGTACTTTATCTTCTTGCTGTATCAACATACAAAGTGACAGATGGATCAAGGAGTTGCAGGAACATGCTGGAGATCAAGGGTCGGGCGAACATTTTCTTGACCTGGGTGGTCGGCGGGGTCGTCATTGCCTTGACGGGGTTGGCATTTCGCGACTCGTTGATGGATGGCGGTTTTCCGTGGCGCGCATTGCCGCCCGGCCTGGTGATTGCGGGAGCAATATGTGCCGGCCTTGGAATCTGGAAGGCATTGGACATGCAACCGGTGGTCGTCGTTGACGCGCGGGGTTTCGTCGATCGCACCTCATTGCCGCATCGAGCCTTCATCTGGAGCGAGATAGAGGGCTTCCGCCTGGTCCCGGAAGGTGCCAGGAATCCGAAGTTTCTGGCCATTGATCTGGCTGATCCCGAAAAGGTGATCAGCAGGGCGTTGTACGGAACGACGACGATGCTCGAAAGTTTCCACGGGCAATTCGGCACGCCCTGCGTGATCGTGTTGCGAACGCTGGAGATCGAACCGAACAACTTGATCGAGCGACTCAAGAGCTGTCTGAAACAACACAAGCGCTGAGTCTCGTGCAGGCGAGCAATCTCGGTTTACCGATGCGATTTCGCTCGAAATCATGAGCGACAGGTCCTGATGAGCCGATTTTCCGCCAATTTACGCAATGCAGAGTCAGGGGGTGAATCAAACGCCCGGATGACAGTAATTGCAGGGACGTCGGCAGGGAAGGCGACAAGGAGCGAGAGTCTGTCATTCGGGCACTTTCACCGATGCCTTTTCGAGTCAAACCATGCGGACTGCGACAAGCATCAACGCATGCTCAGTTTGACCGGGATTTCGAGGAACTCGCCGGTATCCGATGCCGCGTTGATCAGGGATCGAACTCGGGCTTCAGTGTTTGCCTTCAGGCTTTGTCCAGCGAGCCAGCGTTCGCGCTCTTCTTCGGGAAGAGCAAGGACCTTTTCAAGAATTCCTATCACTTCAATTTCCAGTTGAAGCTCCATGGCGTTCTTGATCATGAGGTACCTCCCGCAATGGTTGATTGCTGAATCGACCAGGCCGCAATTCAGTTGCAGGGGGCGCAATGCGAGCTAAACTCGTCATATGGATGCACCGGTAACTGAATGGCTGTCGGCCTGGCGAGAAGGCGATTCCGCGGCGCGGGATCGTCTTGTCCATGTTTTGTATCCGGAGTTGCGCCGGATTGCCGGTCAGGTATTCCGCCGCGAGCGAGCCGATCACACCTTGCAGCCCACAGCGCTGGTCAACGAAGCCTGGTTGCGCCTGTCCGGCTCTGCGGCGATAGAGGGTGCGGACCGCAGCCACATCCTTGCTGTTGCAGCGCGTCTGATGCGTGAGATTCTGATCGATCATGCGCGCCGCCGTTCCGCGTCAAAACGTGATGGTGGACAGCGAATTGATCTGACCGAGCTTGATGTCGCCGACGACAGCAACGGCATCGATCTGATCGACCTCGACGTGGCGCTCTCGCGTCTGGAACAGGTGGATCCGATCAAGGCGCGCATTGTCGAACTCCGCTATTTCGGTGGCATGAACCTGGAAGAGACCGCAGAAACGGTTGATCTCTCGGTGGCAACGGTCAAGCGTCACTGGCAGGCGGCACGGATCTGGCTTTTCAACGCCCTCAGCGAAAACACCTCGTAGCGATCCCGGATGCGCGCAGCGATGTCTGCCAACGCTGTAACCGGTTATGCGCAGAAACGCGGGAATTCGGCTCAGTAGCGGACTGATCCGAGTTCGTTAGGTGGGTTCGCGGATGGCAGCCGGGGATTCGCCGGCTGCCATGGTCTGGCTTCAGCGATAATCGCGATGGCAATCGCTGCAGGCGTTCTTGATATCGGTAACCGCCTGCTTGCGGTTCGCGCAGTCAGATTGGCGCGCGAGTTCGACTTTTTCGTGCAGGTTTTTGGCGTATTGATGAAAGACCCGATCCGGCTCGCCATCGTCTGGCATGGCGATGATGATGTCGTTGGATAGCATCGACAGTTTGTCCAGCGCATTGCGGTTGTCGTTGCAGGTGGGAAGTTCCGCCGCCGTTTTGGCCGCGCCAAGTTCATGACCCATGACGTGCATCAACGAATCCGGATAGTGGTCGCGTTTTGAATCAAGAACATTGGATGTGGTGACGGTGGCAATGATGCCGATCAGTAGGCCAAGAACAATGCAGACGGCGTAACGCATCTGTGGATCTCCAGAGTCAGTTGCTGAAATTTGTCGTGAAACACATGCTAACCTCCCGCGCCCCATGAGTACGACTATTCCAGAATCCACCGCGATGGATGAGCGCTTCCGCGGGCTTGATCGGCTCTATGGCGCCGGCAGCAGCGCGTACCTCGCAGAAAGGCATGTCTGTGTCATTGGAATGGGCGGTGTTGGATCATGGGTGGTGGAGGCGCTGGCGCGAAGTGCCATCGGTCATCTGACCCTCATAGATGCCGACGATGTTTGTGTGAGCAATACCAATCGGCAACTGCATGCATTGGCCGGGCAATACGGTCGCGCCAAGGTCGAGGTAATGGCCGAGCGCGCGCAGGCGATCAACCCCGCGATCAGAGTCGAATCGTTTGCCGAATTTCTGACTCCGTCGAATCTTGAGCGGCTGCTCGATCGTGGCTATGACCTGGTTGTCGATTGTTGCGATGCGTTCCGGGTCAAGGTCGAGATGATTGCCTGGTGCCGCCGCCGCAAGTTGCCGCTGATTGTCAGTGGCTCTGCCGGTGGCCGCATCGATCCGACCCTGGTTCGGGTGCGCGATCTTTCGCGCACCGAGCACGATGCCATGCTGGCCCTGATCCGCAAGAAGCTGCGTGAAGAGTTTCGCTTTCCGCGCGGACCCAAGCGCTATTTTGGCGTCCCGGCAATCTACTCGCTGGAGAACGTGCGTTATCCACAAACCGATGGCAGCGTCTGCGGGCAACGGCCGGTGGCCGGTGAAGGGGGTCTCAAACTTGATTGCGGCGCGGGACTCGGCGCGGCTACGCATGTCACCGCGACATTTGCCTTCGTTGCCGTGGCCGCGGCGATTCAGAAGCTGCTGGCAGGAAAGTCCGGGTGACCAAAGGGCTGGGGAACCTGAGCGGAAGTGGTTCCGACCTGCCCAGGAGCGGATTCAATGGCTGGATGGAGCATCCGGCAGATTGAACAATCGTTGCGCGTTGAGTGTGGTTGCTTGAGCAATTTGTTCACACGATTCGCCGCGTAGCTCGGCCACGGTCGACAACACCTCCACGAGCATCGAAGGTTCGTTGCGTCGACCCTGATGCCCGTGCACGGGTTGGTCCGGCGAATCGGTTTCCAGCAGCAGGGTATCGATCGGCATGTCGGCGACGATGCCGCGCAAGCGACTGGCGCGGGGATAGGTCACCGGTCCGCCGATGCCGAGAAGGAAACCCAGCTTCCAGAATGCCTCGGCTTGCTGCTGACTGCCGGAGAAGCTGTGCACAACGCCACGCAGCCCATCGAACTTTCGCAAACAGGAAGCGACTTCGTCGAATGCTCTGCGCGCGTGCACGATTACCGGCAAATCGCGATCTCGTGCGAGTTCGAGCTGGGCGTTGAAGTAGGTGTATTGATTGTCACGATCAAGTCCTGCGACATGGAAATCCAGACCGCATTCACCGATCGCCAGCGGCTTTTCCCGATCAATGATTTCGATCAGATCCTCCAGATGTCGAGGATGGTGTTGATCGAGGAACATCGGATGCAAACCGTAAGCAGGAAACAGTCCCGCATGGGCGTTGCAGACATCGGCCAGGTTTCCCCAGCCCTCGCGGGCGATCGCCGGAACAATTTGTCGCTTGACGCCGACTTGCCGCGCGCGCTCGATCACCGTGGCTCGATCTGCATCGAATGCTTCGGTATCGATATGTGAATGGCTGTCGATCAGCATCGGAGTTTCCGGCAATTCGGTCACTGCGCAACCAGCCAGCTGGCCAGACCGAGGAACATGGCCAGGCTGACGATGTCGGTGGCCTTGGTCAGGAAGATGCTTGAAGCGGTCGCCGGATCGGCGCCGATTCGTTTGAGGATTTGCGGTACGCCAGCACCGACGATTCCGGCAACGCCGCAACTGGCAGCCATCGCCAGCCAGGTGATCACGGCCAGGGTAAGAGCATTCTCATTGCCCTGATTCCAGGCCAGGGCGAACATGGCCAGGCCGCCGAGCACGCCGGTCAGTGATCCGTTGAGCAAACCGAGCCAGAATTCCTTGAGGACAAGCAGCCAGCCGTGGCCAGGCTTGAGGTCACCGAAGGTCATGCCGCGCAGGGTGACCGCCAGCGCCTGGCAGCCTGTGTTGTTGCATTGATCCGACAGCACCGGCAAGAACACGGCCAGCAGGACGATCTGATTGATCGTATCCTGGAATACGCCGACCACGGCGGCAGTGATAAACGTCGCCAGCAAATTGAGCTGCAACCAGGGATGCCGAAAGCGCAGACTTCGCGACCAGGGGGTGCTCAGGCGTTCCTCCTTTTCGACACCGACCATGGAGCCGGCCTGCGCACTGATCTCGAATGCCTGCTCCTCGAAGAGCACGGATCCACGGACCACGCCGATCAACCGACCTTGGGCATCGCAGACCGGATAGACTGGGTAATGACGATGCACGACCTCATGCATGGCATCGATCACATCGGTTTCAGGCCGTAGCGAAAACGGCCGCGGCACCATGATTTCTTCAAGGCGCTGGTCGCCATCGGCAAAAACCATCTCGCGAAACGTGACGACGCCGATGAGCGAATGCGCCGAGTCGACGACGAAAACATAGGTGATCAATGTGCGGGATGCGACCGGACGCAAGCGATCGAGCACATCGGCAACCCGCGCACTCGCGGGAAACGACTCGGGAGCAGGTTCGGTCAGGCGCCCGACCGAACCTTCCGGCCAGTGGCGATAAGCAAGCCAGGTTTCAGTAATATTCTGACCTGCGGCTGAGGCAATGTGCCGGCGTCTCTCCGGCCCGAACCGATCGAGCACGGCGACGCCACGCCCCGGCCCCAGTGACTGGAGCAGACGGACGATCGATTGATCGGGAAGATCCGCGAGGCGACGTGCGGCCGCTTCGGCGTCCATGTCACGTAGTTCGTCGAGCAGCAATGAGTCGTCTTGCATGGCGATCCGTTCCTGGGGAGATCGATGCTAACCGATGCGCATTTGGCGTGGTAGGAAACGGGCCTCTGGCAAGTGATCAAGCTGAACGCTCGCGCAGCAGTTTTGATCGTGTTCATCTGCATGTCGTCACTCTTGTGTGCGTGTTCCGGTATTTGCCGGAGCAGTCGTATCAGAGGAGACGTCATCATGTTGAATCGTTTATTGCTGGCAGGCGTGACAAGTCTGGCTCTTGCAGCCTGTGTCCCCATGCAACCGACGCAGGTGCGCGGGAACTATTATGACCGGGGCTGTGACAGCTGCGGACAGATCATCCAGATATCCTCGATCGGTCAAAGCAGCAATCATCTCGGCGGCGGAACCGTGCTCGGAGCCATCGTGGGTGGCGCGCTTGGCAACCAGGTGGGCAAGGGCGACGGACGCAACGCCGCAACGATTGCCGGAGCCGTCGCTGGCGGTGCCATTGGACATCAGGTGGAGAAGAACAATCGTCAGTCACCTAGCGTCTACCGTATTGTGGTGCGAATGGATCGCGGTGGTACACGCACATACAGACAAGACAATGCTTACCGCATGCGTCGTGGTGATCGGGTTTATATCGACAACGGTTATGTTGTGCCGGCGCGCTGATCCAGCCCGCCTGAAAATCCGGATTGCAAAAAAAGCCGACAAATTGTCGGCTTTTTCTTTTTCATCGCATCATTGGCCGGTCCACTTGCTGTTGCCGCCAGAGCGCCCATATTGTTGTCCAGTCTTGCAAAGCGAATGGAGTGGCCCGTGTCGAAACTCAGCAATTTTCCGATCAGTAGACGTTGGCCCGCCCGATTTCCGCAACGTATCCAGCTCTATTCGTTGAATACGCCAAACGGAGTCAAGGCATCGATCATGCTTGAAGAGACCGGGCTCGACTATGAAGCGCATCGAGTCGACATCACCCTGGGGGAAAGTCATACGGCGGAGTTCCTTTCGCTCAATCCGAATGGAAAGATTCCCGCCATCATTGATCCGGATGGCCCCGGCGGTGAGCCGTTGGCCTTGTTCGAGTCCGGGGCGATTCTCCTCTACCTCGCCGAGAAAACCGGCCGGTTCCTGTCGGATGATCCGGCTTTGCGCTGGGAAACGATCCAGTGGCTCTTCTTCCAGATGGCGTCGATCGGTCCGATGTTTGGACAAGTGGGATACTTCAATAAATTCGGCGGTCGTGAGATTGCCGACAAGCGCCCGCTGCAGCGATACCTCAATGAATCGAAGCGCCTGCTGGGTGTTCTCGATGATCGATTCAAGACCCGGGCGTGGATCATGGGCGAGAAATACTCGATCGCGGATATCGCCACGCTTGGCTGGGTCGACAATCTCGTCACGTTTTACGAAGCACGCGAACTGGTCGAGTTCGACCGCTTCACCAATGTCGCTGAGTGGCTTGCGCGCGGACTGGCCCGACCTGCGGTGAAGCGTGGGCTGGAAATTCCCGCTTCCAACTGAAGATGTTGCCGATCAGCGATCTGCGCGCAGACAGGTATCGTGACGATTGCGCCACTTGATCAACGTTGCCCTAGATCCATCCGCGTCGACGAAACACAATCAGCAAGCCGATCGCCACGCTCGCCATTGAGCCGAGCACGATGAAATAGCTCCAGCGCCATTGCAATTCGGGCATGAATTCGAAGTTCATGCCGTAGATGCCGGCGATAAAGGTCAGCGGCACAAACAACACGGTGACCACGGTCAGCACGCGCATGACATTGTTGAGCCGGTGCGCGGAAACGGAAAGATAGCCGTTGGTCAGATCCGCGGTCATCTCGTATTGCAGCGTTGCCAGGCTGTGCAGTCGTTCGGCCTGTTCGAACAGATCGGTCAACTGGGTGACATGAATGCCGCGTGCCTTCGGATCGTGCGTACGCAGACTGGCAAAGCACTTTTCGTGGTAAGCGCCAATCCGCCGCAAACGCTTGAGCTGACTGCTGAATTCCATGAGCTCGGCGAGCAGGCGATCGCTCGGCCGCTTCAGAATCAGCTCCTCAATCTCTTCGAGACGGGCTTCGATCTTGAGCAGGATTGGCAGGTAGCGATCCAGCAAGCGGCGCAGGATCGCGTAGAGCAGTCGCCAGGCATCAGCCGGCGCAGGTTGCTCGGCATTGGCCAGAGCTGTCTGCACTTCGGAAATGCTTGCCGACGGTTTGGCGTGACGGGTGACGACGAGGTTTCCGCGCCAGAACATGGCCAACTGGATCGTGCCAAATTTGACACTGGTACTGGCGGCGTCGAATCCGCGCATGAGCAGAAAATTCAAGCCATCTTCGAGGATCTCGAATTTTGGTGGGTGGCGATGACGCATGGCGTCTTCAATGGCCAGCTTGTCGAGGCCGAGCTGATCCTGCAGAAATTGCTGGTGCTCGGCGGTTTCATCGCCGACCAGGTCAATCCAGACCAGCCGGCTTGCGCTGACTGAATCGAGCACGAACCGGGAGGGCTCGATCTCGCTGAATTCTTCGCCGGATTTGCCCCACGAACGGATGCTGATCATTGGCGTCTCCCGCTCCGCTAGAACGTCGTCTGCAGCAGGCTCATGAGCGCACCTGTTGCCGCGGAAATCAGCAGGATGAAGATCGGCAGAACAGTGAGGAAGAAGCCCAGCGAGCGTTTTTTCGGCTCCTTGATGTAGCTCGCGTAATAGATCTGCCTTCCGACGAGATAGATCACGATCATCGCGGCAACGAAGATCGGGTTCCAGTAGGAGGATGCGATCCATGTCGACGGAATGAGCATGATCAACATCTCCAGCGTGTTGGTCTGCACACGGTAGAAGCGTTCAAAAACTGGATTTCCCGTTGTCGCGGGTGCGGAAATCCCATAGGTTCCGCGGGCCTTGCCGACGCGAACGGTGAAAAAGATGTACTGGGACAAGGCCAGGACGATCAGCAGATCGACAATTGACATGGGTTACCTCGGAGGTTGATATCGGGGCCGCGATGGCAAGCTTGCGGTGGTGTTGTTGGTTTCCACTCCAGCATACGTGCTCGCAAAGTCAGCGTCTGTATTGCCGGCAGTCGTGGCGGAGATTGTTGATCAGCATTGCTATGTGATGTCCAGGCGCAGGTTGCGCTGGATTGCTTCCTGCCACTCGGGAGCAACATCGGCACTTGCCGCAAACGCGGGCCAGTCGCGTACGGCATCGGTTACCTCGCCGATGATCGTCTCGGCGCGACCACGCTTCATCGAAGCCGATTTTGCGCAGTCGCGGAAATCCTCCAGGCTGAAGTCATCGCGCTTGCCGTTCATCGACATCTGGTGTTTCGAGGTCCACAGGCCTTCCGGGTTGTAGCTG